>JBOGLB010000086.1:0-3845 GCA_050745965.1 Terriglobales bacterium
GCCGAAACCCCTTTGCCGCTCACGTCGGCCAAAACGACCGTCAGCCCATCCTCAGTATTCACCGCATCGAAAAAATCGCCTCCGATTTCCTTGCAGGAGAGATTCCTCCCCCCCATACGAGCGAACGGAACCTCGGGAATGGTGACGGCCATCAGGCGCTGTTGGATGGATGCGGCAATTGAGAGCTCCTGCTGATAGCGACGCGACGTTTCCTCCGCCTGCACGAGACGCGCATTTTCAATCATCGAAGCGGCTTCTGTAGCGATTGCGTGCAGAATGTTGTTGCTCACCGTGGAGATATCGCGGGATGCGAAACGGGAATCAACATAAAGCGCACCCATTACTTCGGCCGACATCGAGGGCGATTCCAATGCCTCGCGAGTAGTCTGTACTTGCGGCTTGCGGAGCGGAACACAAATCACGGTTCGAAGATCGTAAGCGACAATACTTTGCCTTCCAGAAAGGTCGAGGGAACGGCTGGTGTCAGTAAGCACGAATTCAGAATTCGACTTCAGCGCATCGTCAAGAATCGAGTGCGAGATTGTCTTGTCATCGAGCAGAGGCTCCCCTTTGGCATTGCGTCCCGCAGCCAGCCGGAGATTTCCGTCCGCGCCCTTCATGAAAACATAAGCCCGCTCGCCGCGAGTCAGTTTCAGGGTCACATCGAGGAGCGTCATGAGAATTTCGTCAAGCACGCCAACGGTGTTCAACTTGCGGGCGGCTTCCAGAAATAAAGTTAGCTTTTCCAGATCGGTAGTTTCGTCTGAAATATGGATGCCGGAAATTTGGCTGAGAAAATCGCGGGCGGTGTTGGAGGTCTCGTGCTGCGGATTGAAAACGACATAAACGGTTTCGCGAACGCCAAATTCCAGGCGGTCGTTTCTCTCAAGAACCTTGCGATCAATGCGTTCTCCGTTGACGAAGGTCCCATGCTTGCTAGCTTGATCCACGACGCAGAACTCGCCATTCTCCGAAACGATGAGCGCGTGCTCGCGGGAAACCCGTGGATCGGCGATGACCAGGTCTTTATCAACTTTGCGGCCAACCGTGAAAGGACTGTGATCTAGATTAATGGTGCGTTGCTCGTTGCCCTGGACAAAAACCAGCGTGGGAAAGACCCCGGAGCCCGCTTTCGATCCTGGATTGATTATGCCCGTTAAGCCCATGGGAGTTTGAAAACGTTCCTTAGGTTACCAGAAAAGGGGCAGGAGAATGAGGAGCAAACGTCGCTCCGGCCCAACGTAGGCGCGAAAGGACGCAGCCTTTAGGTCGCGCTTGCGTCGAAACGAAGCCGCTTATTCCGGAAGGCCTGACGCCGCTTGCGAACCGCCGGAACGCAAAGCTTGGAAGGCATATTGAAACAACAATCCAAGTACCGCCAGAGGCGTAGCAATGCTCGTATAGAAAGGAATCGCCCAAGCCTGCTGAACGCGTGCCGGCGGCAAAACGAAGGAAGCCAGGGTCAGCCCGACTGCCGCTATCCACGACCAGAAGACTATGGCTGCGGCAACAATGCCAAGAACCCGGGTACTCAGGTTCTTGCTCGATAGAATGCCTTGGTTGCCGGCCAGCAGAAAAATTCCTGGCAACAGCAGCAGCTGATTGTAAGGTGCGATAGTCGGCACAATGACAATGGTCGCGGCAAGAACGAGTGAAGATGCCAACGCAAAATAAATCGTATCTTGTGAGTCACGCCGAAATTCCCAACAGCGGTTCGCAACAACAACGATTACTATGGCCGCAAGCAGTCTGCCGAGAAATTCGGTGGTAAGCACATCGAGTATGGATTTCGAATTTGTATATCGCCGATAGGCAGCGACAGCATGCATGAAGCTTCCGATCCAGCCCGGCAAGATCAGTTCGCCTCCCACCACCAGCGCTAGCATGGTTAAACCAAATCCGAAGATTAGTTTTCTTCTCTTTTTCCAGTTGCTCAGGGCCCAGAGTCCGAGCCAGCCCACTAACGGAAGCACAAGTTGAGGCTTGATGGTTGTAACAGCCAGAACGATACCGGCAAGCCAGAGATAATCGCAAGCAATCAACACCAGGCATACAGCGATCAAAACGCTGACCAGCAAACTCAATTGCTGAAGCTCCAGGCCTTGCGCCGCAGGAAAGCTTCCCAAGGTCAGGATTATCAAGATCGCAATTCCCACCCAACGTGGCCGATATCCTATTGCACGTAGCCAAAGGGGCACCGAAATGGCGGTGAGCAACAATAATAGCCATCGGAATCCGGCTTGTACCACGGCGAAAGGGAGATTGATTGAAGGAGCAAGAAGAAATACGACATATACAGGATAGGCAAAGCCTTCTTCATCCTTAGGATCACTAGGGCGCGTAGGGTTTAAGGGGCGCCCATAATAGCCAGTCTGAATCTCGCGAGTTATTTCCGCGCTGTAAGGATCTTGATGGCGCAGAAGAAGTTCACGCGCGCCGAGCCAGCGGGGATAGAGATCGGAGAGATTGCCTCTCGGCCGTCCGTGGAGCGCAGCGTCGGCCCGTTGGTACGGAACCAGCACACGCCGAACGTAGAACCACATGCTCCCTGCCAAAAGCAGAGCCAGCAATAACCCAACTGTGGAGTTTCGGAGCAATGCCAGCAGCATGTTACAACTTATGCGGATAAAATTGCCGTGCGATTGCGGATTTTCATATCGAGTGGGATAGGACTGGCCAGCGGAATATTTTGCTGGTATCTGCTAAATCACTTCCATCAGGGGGCAGGGGACTTTCGCTGGGCGATTTTTGCTGCACGCGATTTGCTGGAGCGAAGGAACCCTTATCAAAGAACATTACAACTGTATCCGCTACCTGCGGCTCTGTTTGGTTTTCCCTTTGTTTTTCTTAAAAGTGAAGTTGCAGGCGGCGTTTTTTATGGAGTCAGCTCCGCGCTGCTGGCGTTCGGATTAACGAAGGATGGGTATCATCGTCTTCTAATCTTTCTGGCGTATCCTTACTGGGCGGGGATTTTGACCGCGCAGTGGTCACCATTAATAATGGCGAGCGCTTTTTTGCCTCTCGCTCTTCCGGCTGCACTCGCCAAACCACAAATTGGCCTACCAGTAGCCCTTACCTATCCCACTCGGCGGGGCTTTCTGGCGTGTGCCATAATCGCGCTACTAAGCTTGGCAGTCTCTCCGCGATGGCCGTTGAATTGGATCGCCGGCCTTGGCCAATACCAACACTTCATACCCCTGCTTATCTTTCCGGGGCCACTTGTCGCTTTGGCGTTACTTCGCTGGCGCGAACGTAACGCTCGCCTGTTGCTATTTATGGCTCTTATGCCGCAACGCTGGTTCTATGACACTTTGATATTGTGGCTGATTCCCAAAACTCGCCGGTCAATAATCTGGACAGTATTCTTTAGTTGGGGCGCGGGTATCTGGCGTTGGTACCACATTCCTCAGAACGTCTTCCAGGTCGCCAGATGGGCTATATGTTTTATCTACCTACCTATGTTGGTGGTGGTTCTTGGCGATCCCGGCCCACGCGACTAATGCTTAGCGGCCGGACTCAACAGTAAGCCTGTGGTTCTCAAGCACAACGGCTCCCAGCAGCGCTCCGAAAATTATGACAAGAAGCTCTAAATGATGAAATTCAAAAAGAATGAGAACGAGCGGGCTCCAAAGAAGCAATGAACAGACCACGACCAAGGATTTTGACCACGGTGCGGCGGGCTTTGCTGGGCCAGCATTTTCCACGGATATTAGGAGCGCCAAAAATAGGATGCTCAGGTCGTGTACCAAAATGTGATAGCTGAGAAGCACCGAAATGATGAGTGCCGCTGCGAAGGCAAGGTCGAGATGTCTGGGATCCCTATCATCCGCTGTGGGCCATAGGAA
>JBOGLB010000087.1:0-3375 GCA_050745965.1 Terriglobales bacterium
GCGTAGTCGACACCGTGGGGATGCATGCTGTAAGGACGCGTGGCGTTGTTTTTGAAGATGACCTTGATGGTGTCGCCGACCTCGGCGTAGAGGATGGGGCCCACGAGGCCGAGGTAAGCGTCCTGCGCCGGGCGCGGCTTGAGATGCGTGAAGGTCGCGTCGGTGTATTCGTGGTAGATGGCTTTTTTGTAGACGCGGCCGATGTGGTTGGCGCCGGTTTCGGTGTAGCCTTTCGCGATGGAATCGAATGGCATGCCCATGGCTTCATCGCGGCCGGAGGGCGCGTAGTCCCAATTCACTTCATCGGCGGCAACGTAATAGGTGTGGGTCTTGCCGGATTGTGCAGAATCGGATTGTGCTGACAGCAACGACGCCGCGAAAACCAGGACGACCAGCAGCCCAACCGCCTGTACTTTTTGAATCCATGCAACCATCGTTGTTGGCCTCGTGGAGTTCCGATTTCCCGATCCTAAACTGCAAGGAAAAGTAGCACACGGTGGGTCGCGCCGCAATTACTTCCTGAGTGCGGCAAACCAGGCTTTGGAACAGGATTCGGCGTAGAGGCCGCCCGTGGAGGACTTCCGTTCTGGAGAAGACACTAAAAGGCTGCCAGACTTATGGGCCGTCCGGCTTGTGGGAAACGTTCCATGTGGGGAAGACTTTAATTGCGCTTACAAAGAACGGTCGGGCCAGATTTGCCGATGTGGGACGCCGCTCTCCTCATCATCATCACTATCGTTGGCGGAAACGAAAACCCCGTCCTTTTGGCGGAAGCCAGCGAACGGGGTTCTCTGAAAGAAAATCTTCAATGATTGTCGTGATCATCGTGATCGTGATGATCGTTGTCCCAATCTCTCTCGGTGTGCCACTGATTGTCCCGGCCATTCCACCAGGAGTGATATCGGTTCCAGCAGCGGTCGCGCTCGGCATTCAAATCGCGACGGCGAGCCTCGGCCTGAGGACTGCGCTCGCCATGCCGCTGGACTGCGGTGTTAAGCCTGGCCTCGGCCCTTTCTATGCGATGCCTGCATTTATCTCTGTCGTCGTCTCCGTGGGATTGGAGCGGAGCTGCCAGAAATAACAAAAACGAAAATATCGTGGCCGCGACCACCATTGATCTTCCGACTTTTTCAGACTTCCGGGTCATTTTCAAGTTAGCCTCCTGGAAAACATAAGCTACCTTGGATCAATTATTCCTCTCAGTGGTTGCCCACGTTGGCGCTTAAAGAATCCTACTATCACCACTCTTATGGACCTTAAATTCCCGCTCCGGCACAAATTTCTGAAAAAGGCGACGGCATCACAGACTTTTGGAAGATGGGGTGCTAAACAGAGGATGTCTCCCGTCGAGGCCGGACTCAGCTTGCACGATCCATAAGAAGGCTGGAGTCCAATGCCGTCACGTTTTTGCTGTAGCCTTTATCTTTTGGCCGGTGGGATTTTGTCCGCCATATTGCCGTTCACAATGGCCGCCTTCGGCCAAGGCGCATCCACGGGAGCAATTCGCGGGACGGTGGTGGATGCCGCAGGCCGCCGAATTGTCGCCGCACCGATTGCCCTGGTAAACAGGGCTACCGGATTCCGCTATACCACACGAAGCGACAAGGAAGGCGTGTTCGAATTCCAGTTGCTGCCCGCGGGAGATTACTTAGCGCAGGCCAGTTCGAGGGGAATGTCTTCAGAGCTGACTCCCAATCTGCATGTGGACATCGGCGCGGTGGAGGAGATTCAGTTCGACCTTAGCGTAGCGGGAGCGAAAGAGACGATTACGGTTTCGGCTGAACCGCCGCTGGTGGAAACTGAGCCCAGCCCAGTCTCCTACTTGATTGATGAGCGGGCGATTGTCGGCTTGCCCCTGAACGGCAGGCGGTTTACTGACCTGGCGCTACTGGTCCCGGGCGTGACACAGGATCCGCGCGGGTTGACTTCCGGATCTAATGGCGATCTGTCTTTTGGGGGAATTCGCGGATTTCAAACCAGTTACCTGGTGGATGGCGAAGACGACAATAACGCCTTTTTCGCGCAAGCTGTCGGCCGTTATCGCTCTCCCTATCAGTTTTCCAATGAGGTAGTACAGGAGTTTCGCGTCTCTTCGAATACGGCGGGCGCGGAAATGGGGCGATCTGGCGGCGCGGTGGTGAACGTGGTAACGAAATCGGGATCCAATCAATATCACGGCACCGGCTTCTATTTTTTAAGAAACAGCACGTTCGACGCAACTCACGCATTCACAGGGTTCAAGCCCCACGACGACCAACATCAATTTGGTTTCACTTTAGGAGGTCCACTGCACCACAACCGCGCTTTCTTTTTCGCGGGATACGATCAGCACATCTTTCACCTGCCGGTCGTCGTGCAGTTTGTGAATGGAAGCTCGGTCGTGACGCCGGCGCCGGGGGCGGGACCTGCGACGCCGGGTGACTACGAGCCAAGCGATCAATCACTGGTCTTTGCGACGGCGGCGAAGTTGACCCAACAAGCAGGGCAGTACCCTTCGCAACTTCTCGGGAATGCCGGGTTCTTAAAATTCGATTTCAAAGTTTCTGAGCATAACGATCTTGCGATCAGGCTGAATGCATCGCGGTACTGGGGAGCGAACAATGTTTTTATTGACCCTGCCAGTCCGATCACCACTTTTGGGATTTCCGACAATGGCATAGAAAACGTGGATACCGAAGCCGGGTCGGCGTCCTTGACTACCAACTTCTCGAACCGGCTGGTAAGTCATTTACGAGCGCAGTATTCGCGCGACTTGGAATGGTCAAACACCAATTCGACGAGTACGCTCACCAAAATAACCAGCATCCTGAATGGCCTTGGACGCTCGACGATTCTGCCGCGCGAGACACGCCAGCACCGGTTGCACGTTGCCGAGACTGTGAGCCTTGAAGGCAGGCGCAACTCCTGGAAATTCGGCGGAGACGCGCTGCTGACCTGGATCTATGACTACTTTCCGTCAAATTTCGGGGGCGAGTATATTTTTGATCCCATTAAAGTCAATCCGTTCACATTTGCGCCAATGGAGAGCGGACTTCAGCTGACATCGCTGCGCGCCTATGCACACCAGGTTCCGCACTATTACGTACAGAATTTTGGCGACGCGGTTACGCATCCCGATACAAATGAGTACTCCGGCTTTATGCAGGATACGATCCGCGTTACCGATGGCCTCGGGATCACCCTTGGCGTCCGCTATGACTTGCAGACATTCACTACGAAGGGTCTAGTTTCAAATCCGTTATGGCCGGATTCAGGGAAGGTTCCATTTGATCCGAAAAACTTCGGGCCTCGCGTGGGGCTTGCTTATGCCGTGGGAAAAGACCGGCCGTTGGTGTTGCGAGCGGGATATGGTCTTTTTTATACGCGCATACCACA
>JBOGLB010000088.1:0-3940 GCA_050745965.1 Terriglobales bacterium
TCTGAACCAGGTACAACGTCTTGATCATCTACAGGTGCCCCAGGTCTCGCCGACGTTGCGAGACCCGGGACCGAAGGATGCACGATACTGAACAACTCGTTCATGTCGCGGGATGACGCGGATGGCCATTCGCCCGATATGGTTTCGATTTGGGACACAAGTCCCCACGTCTCGCAAAAGCGGCGAGACGCGGGGCACCCATCATACCCCTCATAAATTGCAGACCAAGCGCGTTCCGCTTATCCAAGTAATTTTCAACCCGAAGGTTCACCCACCTTCGGAAACACTCTCTTTTCCGGCCGTTCAAAGGTACAATCCCGATATGCGGAGCGGTGCGGTTTTGATGGTGTTTTGTCTGGCGATTGGCGCATTCTGTGCCGACGTCACCTCGAATCCGCCTTTACTTCCCTGTCCCTCCGGCAACTCCGCAGCCCTGGATTGCAACCCTTCCAAAAGGGATTTGAAGGATGCCAAAAACGCGTTCCTCAAAGGCCTCAAGCTACAAAAAGAAAAGCACGCGGACGATGCCTACGAGCAGTTCGAAACTGCGGCACGCCTCGAGCCAAGGAACCTGAATTACCTGACCTTGCGTGAACTCGCCCGTCAACGATCCATTTACCAACATCTGGAGGCGGGCAACGCCGAACTGCTCGACGGCAAACGAGTCCAATCGTTGGATGATTTCCGCGCCGCGCTTCAGCTCGATCCGAAAAATGTGTTCGCGCAACAGAGAATACAAGACGCCCTCGGCGAATCGGTTCCACCAACTTCAGAGCCTATCCGCGTGGTGGCGCAATCGCCTGAAATCCGGCTTACGCCCGAAGCCGCGAATTCTGATTTTCACTATAGAGGCGACTCCCGTGGTTTGCTCACCCAAGTGGCAACTGCCTTCGGAATCGAAGTTCAAATGGACGATTCCGTTGTTTCGCGGCAGGTCCGGTTCGATATCACAGGTGTGGATTTTTACGCCGCCATGGCAGCCGCCGAAGACGTCACCCACACATTCCGGACACCTATGGGCCCGAAACAAATTTTGGTCGCTGCGGATACGCTGGAGAATCATCGGCTATACGACCGCATGGCGATGCGCACCTTTTACATTCCCGGAGTTTCCACGCCTACCGATCTCACCAATGTCAACAACGTCCTGCGAAATATTTTCGACATCAAATTGATTTCTCAGGATGTTGGAAATAGCACACTAACCGTGCGCGCGCCGCAAAATATCCTGGACGCGGCCACCGAGTTCATCGAAAATCTGGACGATTCGCGCCCCCAGGTGATGCTCGATGTTGAGATTTACCAGATCAGCCACACATTCATGCGGAATATTGGGTTGGGGATTCCCGATCAGTTCAATTTGTTTAACATCGGGGCAGCAGCTTTGGCCGGTCTCGGCGGCGGTCAGAACATCCAGAGTCTCATCAACCAGCTCATCTCGAGCGGCGGAATCAATCAGGCGAATAGTCAGAGCATTGCCGGACTGCTCGCACAGTTGCAGGGAATGGGAAATTCCATTTTCAGTCAGCCCCTAGCCACATTCGGCGGCGGCCTCACATTCGAGGGACTCAGCCTCGGAACTCTTGCGGCCCAACTTTCACTCAATGAAAGTTCCGTGAAAGATTTGCAACACGCGACGCTGCGTGTGTCGCAGGGCAACGACGCAACCTTTCACATGGGCGAGCGGTATCCAATTTTAAACGCTACTTTTGCGCCTATCTACAACACTTCCGCGATTTCATCGGTGCTTCAGAACAACAGCTTTCAAGCCCCTTTTCCTTCGTTCAGCTATGAAGATATCGGCCTGACGCTGAAAGCAAAACCCACAGTGCACAGCGATTCCAACATTGGTCTCGATGTGGAGATGCAAGTCCGATCGCTCGTGGGGCAATCGGTGAATGGCGTGCCAATTATGGCCAATCGGGAATATAAGGGCAGCATCACACTGATGGACGGTGAGCCTGCTGTCGTTGCGGGCTCGGTTTCTCGCAACGAGGCGCGAACCATGAGCGGACTCCCCGGACTCGGCTTCATCCCCGGCTTAAATCAGGTGATGACCTCGAACACCAAAGAAATAGATGATGATGAATTGATGGTCGTGATTACACCCCGCGTGATACGGCCGCGCACGCAAAACGAAAGCTCCGAGATATGGATCGCGAAGTAGATATCCCCGCGTAGCGTTCTTCAAATTCCTATGCCCCCTGTCGGATAGCCACTTGTGTGTTGGACCAGCCTGGAGGACGCTTCCCCGCTGCCTATGCGTTACATTTACCTGCTATCGTGGAAGCAGAATGGAGTGACATGGCATTCTATTATGGAATTTCTTTCGGTGAGTGAGGATCACTACACCTACTTTGACGCAGGGTTTGCGCACGCTGGCGTTCGCCATCCATCCCGACCCTTTTTCCACAGCCGCATGGTCTACGATGCATCAAAGCAAAATCACTAATTAGTAGTCAGTCATGTTGATCCATTCTCACGCGCAATGCGACCAGAGTCATCGGAATGCGAAGCGGGTATGTCTGTGAAGCGCGTGGTCGCGGCATTGATCTTCAAGGACGGTAAGATATTGGTCTGCCAGCGAACCCGCCATCAAACCATGCCATTAAAGTGGGAATTTCCTGGCGGGAAGATCGAAGAAGGCGAGCAACCAAGAGATGCGCTGCGGCGAGAACTGGACGAAGAGCTTGGAATTGAAGCGAACGTTGGAGATGAGGTCGCGCGAATCCGCCATCAATATAAGAACGGGAGCTCGGTAGAGTTGCGATTTTTCGTCGTAAACGAATATCAGGGAGAACTTGAGAATAAAATCTTTCGCGATATGCGATGGGCAGAACGTTCCGAGCTTCCATCATTCGACTTTCTGGAAGCGGACTTCGAGTTAGTTAGGGACCTTGCTTCGGGCAAGCTGGTTTAAACACCTCGAGCCCGTCACGTCCATAGCCCTCCAAAGCAGTTACAATCCAACATCAATGGCCTTAAAAACACAAACCAACAACAAGCTTCTTTCAGGCAAGTCGGTTCTGATCACTGGCGCGGCGCGCCGTCTTGGACGAGCCACTGCTTTGGCGATGGCTGCCGCGGGCGCCGACGTTGCGATTACATTTCTCACCTCAGAGCGCGAGGCTCAGGCAACGGTCATTGACGTTGGAAGTTTCGGAGTACGGTCACTCGCATTACGTTGCGACGTTACTGATTCGAAGAGCGTCGCCACTACCGTGCAAGAAATAAAGAAGGAGTTTGGCGGCCTGGATATTTTGGTGAATAACGCCGCTCATTACGAAACTGTCGAATTCGATAAGCTTACGGTCAAACAATGGGATGCCATTTTCGCGGCGAATACTCGCGGTCCGTTTCTAGTGTCGCAGACGAGCCTGAAACTTCTTCAGCAGCGTCGCGGGAAGATCATTCATCTGGGTTCATTGGGAGGAATTCGCCCATGGGCCACTCATGCTCATTACTGTTCATCCAAGGCCGCTCTTCATATGCTTACGCAGGTGATGGCGAAGGCTTTGGCGCCGGAAATTTCAGTGAATTGCGTTGCGCCGGGAATGATTGATCTGCGTGAAAAATCAGCGTCGGCGTTTATGAAGAGGATGGCCAGGCAGACACCAATGAAGCGCAATGGAACGGCGGAAGACGTTGCTGCCGCGGTTTTATTTTTCGCCACGGCGCCTAGCTTTATAACCGGACAGATTCTTACCGTGGACGGCGGTTTAGGATTGTCATGATTTGCCGTCGTCTAACACGTTGCCTCGGCTCGCAACTGCATGTGGGAATTGTTCTGCTTCTGATTTTATTTCTGCCTTCCTTCGCGGCAGGACAGGCCCGGCCTGAAGATGGAGGACACGAAATAGAGTTGTGGACCGGGGGAGGACACTCCGTCCCCGGAGGTATTTCGAATGTAAACGCCTGGAACATTGGCGCTCGATACGGG
>JBOGLB010000089.1:0-4018 GCA_050745965.1 Terriglobales bacterium
CAATGCCGACGAGGGCGGTGTCTTTGAATTCCATTCTTGCTTTGCGTGCCACGTCAAAGGGGGTCTCGTTGGAACGGACTACCATTAGCACTCCGTCACAGTGGTTGGCGAGCAATGCGGCATCGGAAATCGGGACGGCGGGGGGGGCGTCGAGAATGATCCAATCGAAGAGGGATTCCACGCGGTGGAGAAGAGATTTGAGGCGGCCATTGCCAAGCAGTTCGGCTGGATTTGATACCATGCGGCCGGCGGGAATGAAAAATAAATTCTCCATGGGACCGCGTTGGATGACGGCAAATTCATCACTCTCGCCAAGAAGATACTCGGCCAGGCCCGGTGTCGCGTTGGTGCCCAAGGTCCGGTGGAGTTGAGACGCTCGCAGGTCGGCGTCAATCAAAAGCGCTTTGCGACCATGCTGCCGCACCATAACCTGTGCAAGGTTTGAAGAGACAAAGGATTTGCCTTCCTGCGGCAGGGCGCTGGTTACGAGCAATTTTTTTAGCGGCTGTCTTTCGCGTATCTGATAGAGCCGGGAACGGAGCGTTCTGAATTCCTCGGTCCCAAATGCCTGTTCGTCGCCATCGAAAAACAGCATCGTTCTCGCTTCGGGTGCCCATTTGCTTTCGATGGTTCGGGCCAGGAGCAGGTCCGGGGTCGCCGCAGGATTGATGCCCAGGAAGGTTTGGGCAATGGGCGAGCGTGGGTTTGCGGGCGCCGGCGAGTTCTGCGGAGACTCCGGCTCAATTCCGCTATAGGTTGCCTGCTGCGATGCAGCGCGCTCATCCTCCGCCTTCTTTAAAGCTTCATGTATCCGGCTCATAGTTTCCTTTCCTTCGGAACTTTTTGTTCTGGTTCGCGCAATCGGTCTGCGAGATTAGCCAGAGTTTTCAATGCATCCACTAAATCAAATCTTTCGACTGAAGTTGTTACCGGCGAAGCCTGCGAAGGCGACGCAGGCTCGGGCGACGAATCTTGAAGCCCTGCTGAGGGCGCGGCCGGGGTTTCGGAGGCGTTGGAGGCCGCCGACAATGACGGCGAATCCGAGGTTGGTTGCGGAGCCACGGGTGATACGAGACCCCCGCCGGCGCCAGAAATGGATGACGACTTCGGCGCGTCCGCCTCAATAGATGTGTTCTTATCCCGGCGGCTGTGGACTTCCGCAGATGATGCCGAGACAGGCTCAAGCGACGGACTCAAAGCCGGGGCATTCGGATCGGCGGACAAAGCCATTCCGGACACCGGATTGTCAATAAGATCGAAATCCCGCGCTACAACTTCGACCACGCCGGCCGTGACTGTCCTCTGCTGGTCCACAAAAGCACTTACGAGACAATGCTCGCAAATCAGATTGACGACACGAGGAATTCCGCAGGAATAACGATGAATCGCCGAGAGCGACTCCGGTTCGAAAATGGCCTGCCCATTCCAGCCTGCGATGCGAAGCCTCTGAGCGACATAGGACTTGGTTTCATCAGGCGTGAGCGGATATGTTTTTGCGCGGAGAGTGAGCCGTTGGCGCAATTGGCGAAGATTAGGCTGCTTCAACTTCTGTTCCAGCTCCGGCTGACCGACCAGAACGATTTGTAAAAGCTTTTCGGTGAAGGTCTCAAGGTTGGTCATCATGCGAATTTCTTCGAGCAATTCGTCGGAGAGGCCCTGAGCTTCGTCCACAATCAGTACCGCGGTTTCGCAGGCGCGATAACGATCCAGGAGCCAGTTATAGAGCCGCAGCAAAATCTGGCTCTTCGATCTGGAATCGGAGGGGATGCCGAAATCCGCCATCATGTAGTCGAGGAATTGAGAAACGTTGAGCCGGGAATTAAAAACAAAAGCGGTAGGAACCTGCTGAAGGCGCAACCATTCCAGCAATTTATTGATGAGCGTGGTCTTGCCGGTTCCGACTTCACCAGTCAGCAACACGAAACCCTTGCGGCTTTGAATACCGTAAGTAAGGCATGCCAGCGCTTCCTCGGTATGCCGCGTCAGAAATAAATAACGCGGATCAGGGTTAACGTTGAACGGGTTGGCTCGTAATCCGAAAAATTCCTTGTACATAGATGACTAGACCCCGACGGTCTCCTTTTCGTTCGCGACTGGCTTATGCCGAACACTATTCTTGCCATGAAGATTGCGGTCTTCCTGATCCAGATCTATCCAGGGGATGGAGACCATGACTGGCAAATCCAATACCGCAACCGCGTCTTCCTCGGTCCGAATGGACTTATCGGTAAACTCCAGCCAAATCGCTAACGCAAACCCGATGGCAAGACCAGCGCCCAGACCACCAGCTGCGAATAAAGGCCGGTTCGGGAAACTGGGGTCTTCGGGAAGACCAGCCGGGTTTAACAAGCGCATCTGCTCCCCCTGCTGACGGCTTTCCATATCAGTCTGCATCTGTGATTCGCTCTTTTTCGACAATAAGTCGTCGTAGAATTTCTGGGCGGTATCGTTGTCGCGCGTTAGTTCTTTGTATTGCTCTTCAATGCCCGGGCTCAGCGAAAGGCGGCTCTGATACGTTTGGATCTGACGCTGTGTACGCGCCTGTTCCCGTGTGGCCTGAGCGATGGCGTCATCGTATTGATGGATCTGCACCCGCATTTGCCGAATCTCGGGAGGCTCGGCGGGAGTTGCTTTGTCAGTCGAATCGGTTGGCTTCGAAGAGGCCGCATTGGCGACGTTCAGCTGCCGCTTTAATTCAGCGATATCAGCCTCCATCTTGATGACATCGGGATAATCGTCGGTGTATCTCGACTGTAACGACGTGAGTTTTTCCTGCAACGCACTCAGCTGCTGTGCCAGAGTTTGAGGGTTGGTTGAGCTTTGAGAGGCTTTCCATGCCGCCAGTTGCTGCGCCAATAGCGACTGCGTGTAAGCCTTATCCTGCTGGGCCCGGTTCAGGGTCTGAGTATTCGCGTCAAGCTGTGAGTTTAATGTCGCCAACAGCTTCAGATTGTTGTCTTGATCTCCCGGCAATTGCCCGATGTATTGCCTCTTAAATGTCGCCAGCTTCGCATCCTGATTATCGAGATTCTGTTTCGCTTCTTCCACCTGACGGGATAGAAAATCTGTGGTACTTTGAGCAACCTGCTCGCGAGCCTGTAAGTTCTGTTCCAGCATCATCGAGGTGAGCTGGGCGCAAATCTGCTGGGCGGTTTTCGGATTATCGGCGGTATAGTTCACGGTGAAGCCAGGGACATCGCTGCTCTGTCCAGGCTTATGGTTTGCGGGCTTGCTTCCGGGCAGGGCGCCGGGAGCCACGCTGGGAACTACGGGTTGAATGGAAAGGTTCGCGCTGATATCCGCAATGACGTCGTCCGCGTTCTTACCTTTTGCGAGGCCCAAGCGGTCAATCAGCGGAAGGAGACGGGTGCGGCTTAGCACCTGTTGCTGCATGGTAGCAATCCGTTGAACGATGTCTTCGGTGACCACAGGCTTAACGTAGCCCTCTGGGACCTTCTGTCCCTCCACGAGGATGAGAGCTTGCGAAGTGTACTTGGGAGTGAAGGCGTAGGAAACGAGAAAGCCGGCGATGGGCGCGAGAAGCGCAGGAATCAGAATCAGCTTTAAGCGCCGGCGTAGCATCGCCAGATAGTCGTCCATGCTCAATTCGCGATTTGAAATCATCTTATGAGTTCCAGTTCCGGCGGCCTTTCGGCAGCCTTCAAATTAGTCTAGCCGGGTGGGCCGTGGATACCATTCGAGTCCAAGTACGCCTATGTGCCGGTCTGAGGTTGTTCCGCAGCCCGCACCTGCCAGGCAAACCGACTGATTAAACGAGAATCTGTCGTATTGATAGCTCAGGAACATCCGATACCTGCGCCCCACATGGCGGTGGACCGCTGCTCCCGCATAGATACTTCGGTCGGAGGCTGCCGGAACCACAATGGAAGAAGGCTCAAGGCGCTTATTGTTGGCGATTCCGATGTCGCTGTTAGCTTCCCACACCCTCCCGAGGGGCCGCAAAATTGAAATGGCGCCGGCATCCGTGCTCGAGCCTAGAAAATACCCGGAACCGTTC
>JBOGLB010000090.1:0-3670 GCA_050745965.1 Terriglobales bacterium
TATTCCCTTGCAACATCCAAATGCCGCCAGGTTACACGCGCGCTCGTAGCCGGCGTGCGGTCTGAAGATATGGTCGAGCCTGTTCTCGTGCATTATCCCAGCCGGGATAAGAAGTGGACGATCTCCGCGTTTGTTTACATGACCTACAACATGGTGCGAAACGGTCAGAACGCAGCAGTCGTGTATGTTCACGGCGGCCCCAAGTCGCAGACGATGGATTCGTTCAACCGTTTTATTCAACACATCGTCAATCAGGGATACATGGTGATTGCGCCAAACTATCGCGGAGGGACCGGCTACGGCAAAGATTTTGAAGATGCCAACCTCTTCGATATGGGAGGCGGCGATTTGCAGGACGTAATCGCTGCGGCCGATTGGATCAAGCAAACAGGATTTGTGGATCTCAAGAAAATCGCTCTAATGGGCGGCAGCTACGGCGGATATTTGACCATGATGGGGGTTACTAAAGCGCCCGATGTGTGGGCTGCGGGCATTCCTATCGTCCCATTTGTAAATTATTTCACCGAGATCGAGAATGAAGATCCGGTGCTGCGCGAAATGGATCTCGCGACCATGGGCGATCCGGTAAAGAACAAGGCTTTGTTCGAAGATCGCTCGCCAATCTTCTTTGTAGATAAGATTAAAGCGCCGCTTCTATTGCTGGCCGGCGGCAACGACCCACGCTGTCCGAAGAGCGAGACGGTTCAAGTTGTTGATGCAGTCAAGAAACAGGGCGGAAAAGCCGACTACAAAATTTACGATAACGAAGGTCACGGATTCGCCCGAGTAGAGAATCAGATTGATGCCTACCGGCGCGTCTCGGATTTCCTGAAGGCCCACGTCCCGCCCGCGAACTGCGGATGCTCATTGAACGATTGATCTAGCTCACTCCTTGGTTTGTGAAATACTCTGACGGACCGAAAGAGGCGATTGTGCCTGATTCAACCGCAGTCCGCAGGCATGCTTGGATTGTTTGCCTGGTCTTGCTTCACACAGCCTTGTTTGTTTCCCCGGGCCACGCGCAATCCGGGAAGCAAGGCCTTCCGGAAAAGATCTCTCCAGAAAAAATCATTATTGATACTGACATCGGCGACGATGTGGATGACGCTTTCGCGATCGCGCTTGCCCTTCGCAGCCCGGAGCTTCAGATTTTCGGAATCTCCACAACTTTCGGGGACACCGAGACCCGAGCCAAATTGCTGGATCGGCTTCTTGGCGAAGTTGGGTACGAGGAGATCCCAGTCGCGGTGGGCACGCCGACAATTCCGCAGGGCACTTTTACTCAGCGGCGATATGCGGAGGCAGGCAAATACGTCAGAGCATTCCACCCCGGGGCAGTGGATTTTATCTTCGAACAGATCCGGAGGTTTCCCGGACAAATTACTTTGGTCGCGATTGGGCCTCTAGTGAATATTGGAGCGCTGATTGATAAGAATCCGGCGACTTTCCGCAAGCTCCGCCGTGTGGTGCTTATGGGTGGCTCAATCGAGCGCGGATACGGAGACTTAGGCTATTCCGAACCGCATGGGCCGGAAGCGGAATGGAATATCAAGAACGATATCCCGTCGGCGCGAAAACTTTTCGCCTCTGGCGTGCCAATATACATGATGCCGCTTGACTCGACCCAACTTAAATTGGATGAGGTCAAGAGATCAATTTTATTTAAGGCAGCCACTCCGCTCACCGATCAACTGACCCTCCTCTACCACGAGTGGGGACAGGAGACGCCAACTCTTTTCGATGTGATGACAATTGCTTATATTCTGAATCCTGAACTTTGTCCGGTTAAGCCCCTGCACATTCGAGTGGATGATCACGGTTTCACGCGTGTTGAACCGGGGGCCGCAAACGCCCAGGTCTGCCTCGATTCAGATTCGGATAAGTTCTTCCAGTTTTATATGAAGCGCATGCTTGCACCGTAAATTTGGAGCACCGTTCCCAACTTATGAGAGCCTGTCTAATCCTCCTGTTAGTGCTGAGTCAGAGTGGCGCGACAAGCGGACGGCCATTGCCAAGCGAGCACAGCCAGGATTGGGGAGTCTATTCCGGCGGTCCCGAGAGCACTCACTACTCTTCGCTCACGCAGATAAACCGCGACAACGTAAAGAATCTGAAAGTTGCGTGGACTTACGATTCGGGAGACGCGTTCCCCACCTCCGAGAATGAATGTAATCCGATCATTGTGGGTGGTGTGCTCTATGCAACCACGCCAAAAATAAACGTGGTGGCGCTCGACGCGGCGACTGGCACGCTGCTGTGGCGCTTCGATCCGAATGTGGGATTGCGCGTGGTCGGCAAAATGCGGAGCCGCGGCGTCACCTACTGGTCGGGCGGGGGTCAGCCTAATAAAAAAGATGAACGCATATTCACCACGGCTCGGCAGTACCTTTATTCCCTCGACGCGCGTACCGGAAAGCCGGTCAACAGCTTCGGCGTTTCGGGCCGAATTGATCTTCGCGACGATTTGGGGCGCGATCCTGAGAACTGGGTCACGATGACAAGTCCGGGAATTGTCTATAAAGACTTGCTCATCATCGGAAGCAGCATGGGCGAAATGTTGCCGGCATCGCCCGGGGACATTCGCGCCTACGATGTCCGGACTGGCAAGCTGCGCTGGTCGTTTCATACCATTCCACATCCGGGTGAATTTGGTTATGAGACTTGGCCCAAAAACGCTTGGACCTATAGCGGCGCGGCCAATGATTGGACGGGCCTTTCGCTGGACGAAAAGCGAGGATGGGTGTTTGCAGCGACGGGTTCGGCTGCTTCGGATTTTTACGGAGCCGACCGCACCGGAGACGACCTGTTCGCCAATTCAGTGATCGCACTGAACGCGGACACTGGCGAACGGATATGGCACTTTCAAACGGTGCGGCATGATATTTGGGATCGCGATTTGCCCGCCCCGCCCGTCTTGGTGACGGTGAATCACAATGGGCAGCCCGTGGACGCGGTCGCTCAAACCACAAAATCTGGATTCGTTTATTTATTTGACCGTGAAACCGGTGCGCCTCTTTTCCCTGTCGAGTATAAAAAATATCCCAAATCCGATCTGGAGGGTGAAGTCACCGCCGACACGCAGCCGCTTCCCGCTACGCCTGTGCCTTTTGCACGGCAAATGCTTACCTCAGACATGCTGACTGATCGAACTCCGCAAGCCCACGCCGAAGTTCTCGCACACTTCAAACAAGTTCGCAGCAACGGCCAGTTTGTTCCTGGAAGTCGCGAAGGCACAATAATCTTTCCCGGCTTCGATGGTGGCGCGGAATGGGGAGGCCCCGCGTTTGATCCCGAAACTCATCTTCTATACGTGAATGCAAATGAGATGGCGTGGATATTGCGCATGGTTGAGCCAAAACCGCTCTCCGGCAGTGTGAGTGGCAAAAGCATTTATTTACATGAATGTTCCGCATGTCACGGCCCCGCCCTGAAAGGATCGCCTCCGGAATTTCCTTCGCTGCTGGGACTTCGCACCCGATACGCCGACAGCGAAGTCTCGACTCTGATCTCTCGAGGTTCAGGCAGAATGCCCGGCTTCGCGCGCCTCGGAAATGAAGGCATTCGGGCTGTGGTTGATTATGTTTATAGTGGCGCGGAAACGCACGCAAAGGTGAACCCATCCGCAGGCGATGCGAAATTCGTCAGCGATGGTTACAACAGATTCCTCGAT
>JBOGLB010000091.1:0-3102 GCA_050745965.1 Terriglobales bacterium
GGAGGGATATACTGTTGAGTCGGACGAACGCTGGTAACAGGAGAGCATGGCCACAACTCAAGTAATGGCGGTACCGGGCGAGAGTCAGGCCTTCACTTCCAAGCTGCGGGATTACTACACGCTGACCAAGCCCGAAGTAAATCTGTTGATTCTCATGACCACGTCAGCAGGCTACTACCTTGGCTCGCGTGGTTCGTTTCATTTTGCAGGCCTGGTCAACACACTGATCGGCACGCTACTCGTAGCCAGCGGTACCGCGACATTGAATCAATGGATGGAGCGCGTCTGGGACGGCCAGATGCGGCGCACAGCGAACCGGCCCATGCCATCCGGACGGATGAGTTCTCTTCACGCACTTATTTTCGGAGTTCTCCTAAGTATTGGTGGGGGTCTTTATCTTTTTGCCACCGTGAACACATTGTCGGCGGTATTGGCGATCTCCACATTGCTTTCCTACCTGCTGGTTTACACTCCGCTGAAGCGAGTAACGCCACTCTGCACATTACTCGGCGCTATCCCAGGGGCAATGCCAACTTTGATCGGATGGGCAGGCGGGTCAGGCAGCATTGACCCGCAGGCCTGGTTACTCTTCTCGATTTTGTTTCTGTGGCAGTTCCCGCACTTTTTGGCTATCGCGCTGATGTACCGCGACGACTACTCCCGTGCGGGATACAAAATGCTTCCGCAGTTTGACATGGACAGCCGTTTCACGCGGGCCGAGATCGTATTTTTCACCGTTGCCCTGATCGCAACTACCATGCTTCCGTTGATTGACCGTGGCGGGTCTTATTATGTCGTGGCAATGCTTATCGCGGGAGCGTTCCTGCTTTACCATTCGCTTATGCTATGTGCGTCCACTTCGACCGTTCTCGCCAGAAAACTGGTTCATGCTTCGGTAATGTACTTGCCCGTCGTATTACTCATCATGGTCATTTTGAAAAAGTAAATTCGGTAGCTCCGTAATCTGGTAATTTGGGAGATTTACTGGACAGGGGTTTCAAATTATCAAATTACCCGATCACCAAATTACTAAATTTATCCCATGTTCGATTGCATCTTCTGTCGCATCATCCGCGGCGAAATTCCTTCGAAGAAAGTTTATGAAGACGAGCATACTTTTGCCTTCGAAGACCTGAATCCGCAAGGTCCGACACATGTGCTGATCATTCCAAAAAAACACATCGCTGGACTAAAAGAAGCTCCCCCTGAAGATGCAGAGATCATTGGCCGATGTCACCTAGCGGCGGCTCAAATAGCTCGCGAGCGCAATATCGAGAATGGCTATCGTACCGTTCTTAATGTTGGGCCGAATGCAGGTCAGTCAGTTTTTCACCTGCATGTACATTTAATTGGCGGCCGTAAACTGAACTGGCCTCCCGGATAATCTTTCTTGTGCTTGCGCGACATCTACCTCACCTGTCGCGACCGCGCTATAGCCCGTTCGTGGCCCCTCTTGAACGCGGTGCTAGAATTATTGTGTTTATGGATTTAAGCCGCGCGATTCCGCAGAAGGCAATGTTTCAGCAGTTGCCCAGCCCTCAACAGCGAACGGCCTTCTGGTTATCGCTCGGGTTGCACGGTGCTCTGTTGTACCTGGTGATTTCCGCTGGGCCACGGTTTATTCAGCCATCCTCGATTGCGTTTGGCAACGCCGGATCAGGGACATCATCCGACATCATTTATTTGGGGCCATCTGCCGTTCCTCACCAAACGGCGCCGAACGCCCCGAGGCCCAAAGCGAAACATCGGTCCGCACCCAAATTAGCCGCTGCTAAAGTGCAGCAAGAACCATCTCTCGACGCTCCGGTCGAATCGGCGCGTGCCGGTTCAATTTTAGGATCTTCGTCAACCGGCCCACAAACCGGATATGAGTCTCGGCCCGCGCTACCGGTAGTCTTTCCGAATCCCGCGGTTGATCGTTCGGACATTCCAACGGGAGTCGCGGGAGACGTAATCGTGGAAGTCACGATAGACGCAAAAGGCAACGTCGCGAATGCAAAAGTTCTGCAATCGCTGGGCTATGGCCTGGAAGACAAGGTTTTAGAAGCGTTAAAAAACTGGCGGTTTACTCCAGCCACAATGAACGGGGTCGCGATTGCCTCGCGGCAGGACGTGCACTTCCACTTTCCCAGCTAAGTTGTCAAACTATTGAACGGATTCTTCTTCCGGCGCGCCATGGCGGCGCAGCAGTTGAGGAAGGTTCTGCGAAAAGGCCGAGCGCGGAAGCACCATGTCGCATCCTGCTTCATGCGCTTTTTGTTTGAGATCGCCCTGAACGTGGGACAAAAAGCCAATCACCGAAGTCTTCTTCAATTTCGCCTTTAGCCTGGGGATCAACGTAAGCGGCTTGGCGTTGGCATTGTTCATATCAAAAATGATCAGCGAAGCCTTTTCCTCGCCGTTCAATTTGATACGCTCCAACAAGTCTTTTTCTGCCTTGCAGAATTCAACTTTTACGTTGAGCTTGCGCGCGGTCTCCTGAATCTTAGCCTGGAAGAATAGGTCGTCCACGAAAGCAAAGATGCGCGAACTTGCATCCTCGCGGAACGGCAGCGGGTCTGGATCGGCTGGAGCGTAGGCGGCCGCAAAGCCGGGCCGCGGGCGGCCCTGGCGTGAACCGTTTCCGCCGCCCATATTTGCGCGATAACTGTGATCCATGGGAGCGCTGTAAACACTATTTTGTTGATTGCGGTCGCGGCCCGATGGTTGCCCGCTGCGATTGGATGGACGGCGACTGCGTCTCCGCCTGTTTCTGCATCCCCCGTTGGAGGGGCGTCCTGGCCCAGCATTCATATTTTTCTCGTTTTATTCGGTGTACGTTTACGTTATGGCTCGCCCGAAAGCGAACCATTTACTATTCCTTGCTCCAGGCCATTTTGCGCGCTCACCTGCAAGGTGCTAAAAAAACAGTAGCAAGTCAATTTGACTCGTTGGCGCTCTTGTTCGTTCTTGGTCCGAAAGATGCGCCAAAGACCAACCCTATGGCTGCGCCAAAGACCAGCCCCATGGATATTCCGAGCGCGAAGTGGTGAAGGGCCGCGCCAATCGCGGCGCCTAAGCTCAGTCCGAGTGCCGTGCCTAAGCTCAGTCCGAGTGCTACCC
>JBOGLB010000092.1:0-11660 GCA_050745965.1 Terriglobales bacterium
CGTCACCCGCGCGCCGTGACGCCAAAAATCCAGCGTCGAAATCGCGGCGGAATTTTTCCCTCCAATCACGAGCACGTCAGTATCGAAAAAAGGATGCGGCTCGCGATAATAATGAAAAACCTTCGATAGATCTTCCCCTGGAATTCCCAAATAATTCGGCAGGTCGTAATAGCCTGTTGCGACGATGAGCTTGCGGGCCTGGTAGTCATAAATCCTTCCCAGTCGGTCGCTGGTGGTGATCTGAAATTCGCCGTCTGTGCCAGAGACGGTCTCCACTTTTTGATACTGGCGAATCGGCAAATGATAATGCTCGGCCACTTTTCGGTAGTACTCCAGCGCTTCCTGCCGGGTGGGTTTCTGATTCGCAGTACTGAAAGGGATGTCGCCGATCTCAAGAAGTTCCGGCGTGGTGAAAAACGTCATGTTCGCTGGATAATGATAGATGGAATTGACTACGCATCCCTTATCAATAACCACGACTTTGAATCCGGCCTTTTGCGCCTCGATCCCGCACGCAAGACCAGTTGGCCCCGCGCCGATAACCAGCACATCAACGCGAGTTTCGGGGCGAGGGTCAACTTGCGCTCGCGGCAGCGTATCGGGAATTTCCTTGGCTGCCTCGGAGATTTGTTTGTCGCGCAATGGATCGCATCCCTGACGCTGGAATTGGGTGGGTGGAAGAAAGGAATTTTAACACGGGCAACGTCGAGCTGATTTTGCGGGCTCTTAATCCTGCGATTCAGGATAAGATGTTGAATCCTGCACCGGGCAATCGCTCTTAGGCCAATGCGACAAGTGTCCCAAACTGATGTGAAAGAGATTTACTGCGCAACGCTCCCGAGCGCGAAGACTTGTGGGCCGATTTGCGCATAGATTCACGCATAGGGAGGAAGGGCTAAGCTCGAAATGTGTGGAATCAGCGGATTGATGAACTGCGGTGACCGGGAATCGCTGAATCGGATGACGATGATTCAGGCGCACCGCGGTCCTGACGATTTTGGAATCTGGGACAAGCGGTTTGGAGACGGCTCATATATCGGATTGGGCAGCCGGAGACTTGCCATTCTCGATTTGTCCGCAAGTGGCCACATGCCGATGTGCAACGAAGACCGCAGCGTCTGGATCACTTACAACGGAGAGGTTTATAACTTTGCCGAGTTGCGCCGCAGTCTCGAAAGCGAAGGCCATCAATTTTCGTCCAACACCGATACGGAAGTGGTTCTTCGACTATATGAAGAAGAAGGACCCGATTGCGTTAAGCGGCTGAATGGGATGTTTGCGTTCGGCATTTGTGATCTTCGGTAGGGAACTCCAACGATGTTCATGGCACGCGATCATCTTGGGGTCAAGCCGTTTTACTACGCGCATCACGGACGTGGGTTTGCTTTTGCTTCCGAGATCAAGGCTTTGTTGCAGGTTCCCGGCATTGAAGCGGAGATGGATCATGACGCCCTACACCAATATTTAACATTCCTGTGGGTCCCAGATCCGAACACGATGTTTCGTGGAATTCGAAAGCTGCCTGCGGGACATTCGGCAATATTTCGCGCTGGCGAGCTGGTGATATCGCAATATTGGGATTTAACTTTCCCGCGAGCCGACCATCGGTATCTTCGTTCTGAGCGTGATCTCGCCGATGAAATTCGCGAACGGTTTCGGGCCTCGGTGAATGCACAAATGGTTAGCGACGTTCCTGTCGGCGCATTTCTGAGCGCGGGACTCGATTCTTCGAGCATTGTCGCGATGATGGCGGACAGTGCCAATCGTCCGGTTCGTACTTACACCGTGACGTTTCCGGACAAGTATCGAATTGGTGAAAATGCTCTGGATAATCCTGACGTGGCGACGCGAACCGCCGACCGAATGGGGGTTCAAAATCATCGCATTGTGGTTGAACCAGACGTCGCCGAATTGTTGCCTCGTCTTGTCTGGCATATGGACGAGCCTACCGCTGATCCAGCAATAATCACCGCCTACCTCGTTTGCCGTGAAGCGCGTGAAAATGCCACGGTGTTGCTTTCTGGAGTAGGCGGCGATGAGCTTTTTGGCGGATATCGCAAGTATTCGGCGCATTATTGGGCCGAGGCATATCGAAAGATGCCGGACGTCTTGCGCGGCGTGATGGAATTGAGCATAAATCGTTTGCCATCTCTGCGAGGCACCGCGATGAAGGGCCAAGTGCGCATGGCAAGAAAGATGGTGCGAAGCGCGTCGTTGTCTGCCGTGGAAAACTTTGTTATGAACTGCACCTATTTGGATGCAGCTCAAAAAAATGATCTTTATACGCCCGCGCTGCAGCATGGACTGGGAACGTCGGATGCGAGTAAATGCCATCGGGATGTTTTTGATCGAGTACGAGATTCCGATTTCCTGAATCAGATGCTGTACGCTGACAGCAAAATATTTATGGCCAGCCTTAACCTGACTTACAACGACAAGATGAGCATGGCGTCGTCGGTGGAAGTTCGGGTTCCGTTTCTCGATCGCGAATTAGCCGAGTTTGTTGCGTGGAATGTTCCGCCGCAATTGAAGCTCAAGGGTTCTCTGCGGCCTACGACGAAGTATATTTTCCGCGAGGCGATGAAGAGCTTGCTTCCCGACGAAGTGCTGCGCCAGCCCAAGGCGGGATTTGGCGCTCCTTCCGACTATTGGCTGGCAAATGATTTGAAGGAAATGGTGGATGATTTGCTTTCCGAAACAAGAGTTCACCAGCGGGGATTGTTTCGTTCCGAGGCGGTGCGCAAGTTCGTCGAAGAACAACGTCGAGGGACGCAAGATTGGTCCATGCAGATTTGGCAGTTTCTTACCCTCGAAATATGGATGCAGACGTTTCTTGATCGCGCAATGAAACAAGTTGACCTGGTTCCTCAAGTGGCTTCGGCGTGAAACAAATCCTACAGAGCGCAAAAACTGGTGAAATTGAAGTGGCGGAAGTCTCTGAACCCAAGCTGCTTCCGGGATGCGTTCTGGTTCGCGTCGCAGCGTCGGTACTTTCTGCCGGTACCGAACGGGCATCCGCCGAATTTGCCAGAAAAAGCCTGCTTCAAAAGGCTAAGGCTCGTCCAGACCTGGTTCGCGAGGTGATGGGCAAAGTTCGGCGTGACGGAATTATTTCGGCGATGAGCGCGGTTCGGTCCCGGCTCGACATTCCGTCCGCTCTCGGTTACAGCAGTGCGGGAACTGTGATTGCGGTCGCGCCTGACGTCACCGATATAAACGTCGGTGACCGAGTCGCGTGTGCGGGCGCCGGATATGCAGTGCACGCGGAGTTTGCGTGCATACCCAGATTGTTGATCGCCAACATTCCCTCAGATTCAATACCTTTTGAAGAAGCTGCCTTCACCACCATCGGCGCGGTGGCACTGCATGGAATCAGGACAGCCAATGTCAGGCTTGGCGACACAATTGCCGTGATTGGATTGGGACTTGTGGGACAGTTGACAGTCCAACTTCTTAAAGCCGCGGGATGCACTGTGCTGGGGAGGGATATCCGTCCCGATCGAGTTCAACTCGCGTTGCAGTTTGGCGCGGAGAGGGCATCGGCTTCCGCCGCTGATTTCGCGAGCGTTTGCTCCGAACAGACTCACGGCAATGGAGTGGACGCGGTTTTGATTACAGCGGAAACACCAAGCAATGAGCCGGTGAATCTTGCAGGGGAAATCGCGAGGGATCGTGGAGTTGTT
Organism: Terriglobales bacterium; assembly: GCA_050745965.1. Classification (GTDB taxonomy): domain Bacteria; phylum Acidobacteriota; class Terriglobia; order Terriglobales; family Acidobacteriaceae; genus PALSA-188. The sequence continues at coordinate 3,684 of JBOGLB010000092.1, forward strand.
GTCGCCGTGGGTGCCGTGGGGATGGATGTAGAACGAAAACTTTATTATGAGAAGGAACTAACTTTCCGCGTTTCACGTTCGTATGGACCCGGCCGCTACGATTCAGCATACGAACAAAAAGGCCGCGATTATCCGATCGGCTATGTCCGCTGGACCGAGACGCGCAACATGCAAGCTTTCTTGAGTTTGTTGACGGAAGGCAAGCTGGATTTGCGGCCGCTGATTACTCACCGGTTCTCTATCCATCAGGCACAAAGCGCTTACCGTGTTATATCAGGCGAGTCGGGTGCGTCCTCGCTCGGAGTTGTGATCACTTACGGTCAGGCCGAAGAACGGCTTCAAAAACTTGAATTAGTCTCCACAGAAAAAGCCGCTCCATCTTCGAAAGAGAAACTCGTGACCGCCGGACTGCTTGGCGCCGGCAATTTTGCCATCGGAACCTTGCTGCCGGCCATGAGGAAGACTAAAGGAGTGAACTTAGTGGGAGTCTGCGCGGCCAATGGATCTCATTCCCGGCACGCAGCCGCGAAATTTGGCTTCCGGTATTGCGCGACGAATGAGGATCAAATCATCAACGACGCGAACATCAACACCATTGTGATTGCCACGCGACACCATCTGCATGCCTCGCAAGTACTGGCTTCGATTTATGCGGGCAAGAATATTTTTTGTGAGAAGCCGCTGTGCGTGACCGAAGAGGAACTCTTTGGGATAGCGCAATCTTATCTTGGCTCTCCCCAAAAGCAATTGCTGATGGTCGGCTTCAACCGACGCTTTGCGCCGATGGCTTTGCGCATGAAATCGTTTGTAGAAGGAATTCGCGAACCTTTAGCCCTTCACTACAGGATTAATGCGGGGTATATCCCGCGTGATCATTGGGTGAACGATAACGAACAAGGCGGCCGAATCATAGGAGAGGTTTGCCACTTCATAGACTTTCTTGCGTTTCTTGCCGGCTCGGCGCCCACCGAAGCGTTTACGCGCTCTCTTCCTGATAACGGCGAATATTCAAATGACAATATTGTGATATCGCTTCAGTTTGCGAATGGCTCACAAGGGACAATCAGTTATCTCGCAAATGGAGATCGAACATACTCGAAAGAGCGGGTCGAAATTTTCGGAGGGAAATCGGCGGCCGTGCTGGAGGATTTTCGCCGATTGGAATTGGTGCAGCACGGAAAAAAGCAGGTTACCCGGCCATGGCTGCGCCAGGATAAAGGACACCGTGGAGAGTGGCGAGCTTTCGTTAACGCTCTGCGCACCGGCAGTCAATCTCCGATTCCATTCGAGGAGATCGTTACAACCACTCTCGCCACGCTCGCCGCAATCTCCTCGCAATCCACAGGCAAGACAGTTCCCGTTAACACAAAAGAGTTCCTCGCTGCGGTGCTTCGGCTTCATTCAAAATTGTGATTTGAAGCGAATTTACTTCCTGTCTCTCATGCTATAGTTCCGCACGTCTTAACATCCGGGAAGGCATGTCAATCGCTCAACGCCTGCGCTATTTCAATCGAATTGTCTCAGCGTATCTGACTTCCAGCAACAGCCATCTCACCTTCTGGCATGAGGCGCCCGAGGAAAATCTTCGTGCGCCCGTCGCAGAACTGGGCGAGTATTACATGAATTTTGCGCGGAAGGCGGCTTACACCGGTCACCTTGATGCAGCTGGGATTCCAATGTTGGATTATCGCGGAACGATTGGGCTGCAATATAACCCCATAGCAATCTCCCAGTGGTGCCTCGGAAACTACAATCTATTTCGTGAAAACAAGGATCAGGGTCTCGATAGTCGAAATCGCGAGTACCTGCGAAAATTCCTTGCCGGAAGCGATTGGCTTTGCTCTTCTCTTCAGCAAAATCGTTTCGGGATTTGGGTATGGCACCACCATTTCGATTGGGAATATCGCAACACTTTAAGAGGGCCATGGTATTCCGGTCTTGCCCAGGGACAGGGAATTTCTCTGCTTGTGCGCGCCCACGCCGAAACCGGAGAACCCAAATACTTGGACACAGCGCGACGCGCATTCGGAAGTTTTCTAAAATCTGTGACCGAGGGCGGCGTCGTTTTCGTCGACGAACAACAGAACAGTTGGTTCGAAGAATACATTGTGTCCCCACCCACACATATTTTGAACGGCTTCATATGGGCGGCTTGGGGTGTTCGGGATTATTTCCTGGCTACAGGAGATCTTGCCGCCGAGAGCTTGTTTCACGCAGCGGTCGAGACTTTGCGTGCCAACCTTCCCACATATGATCTGGGTTTTTGGTCTCTTTATGAGCAATCCGGGACTCGCTTACCCATGATTGCCAGCCCGTTTTATCATCAGCTACATATCGTGCAATTGGATGTAATGTACCGTCTGACCGGCGACAAGCTATTCAATGCCTATGCCGGCCGATGGCGAACTTACGCGCGGCATTGGATTAACCGGTCGCGTGCGTTGTGTTACAAAAGTGTGTTCAAACTTTTCTATTACTAGGGTGTCGTGAAAATTCTTTACGTTTCGCAATATTTTCCGCCGGAAATGGGGGCCCCTTCGGCTCGCGTGGGTGAATTATCGCGGCACTGGGTAAGGGAGGGGCACGAGGTAACGGTCCTGACCGGATTCCCCAATCACCCCACAGGAAAAATAGCCGCGAGCTACCGCAAGAAGATTCGCGGGCTCGTGATGAAGGAAAATGCCGACGGAGTGAGGGTTATTCGAACATGGCTACTGCCTTTGCCGAATCAGAAGTCAGTTGAACGTATATTGAATCACCTTTCCTTCTGCATTTCCGCCGCGATCACCGGACTCTTTCTGCCGCGTGCCGACGTCGTGATTGCCACTTCACCGCAATTGCTTGTGGGTATCTCCGGATGGTGGCTCGCGAGCCTGAAGCGTGTCCCTTTCGTTTTTGAGGTGCGCGACCTGTGGCCGGAGTCGCTCGTAGCCGTAGGCATGGGGGATCGCAGTTCACTCCTCTATCGCGTCCTGGCCTCAATTGCAAAATTCCTTTACAGAAAAGCCGACCGAATCGTAGTTGTGACGCCCGCTTTCAAAGATTATCTGATGGAACAGATGCATATCGGCGCGGGCAAGATTGTCGTCGTGCAGAATGGCGTTGAAACAAGTTTGTTCGATCCCGTCCGGGCTGATCGCAATCTCAAAAAAGATCTCGGATTGGAAGAGAGATTCGTTGTGTCGTATATCGGCACCATGGGCCTGGCTCATGGATTGGGAAAAATACTTGACACTGCCGCGCAACTTCAGCAGGCTCACGCAGAAATAATATTTTTATTTGTGGGAGAGGGCTCAGATAAGGAGCACATCATCTCCGCTGCAACGTCCAGAAAACTGAGCAACGTAAGGTTTGTGGATGAGCAACCTCGAGAAACAATTCCAGACTACATTTGTGCTTCGGACGTTTGCCTTGTACTTTTGAAGAAGAGCGACATCTTTAAAACGGTAATTCCCACAAAAATGCTGGAATTCATGGCTTGTGCGCGTCCCGTGATCTTGGGAGTAGAAGGCCAGGCGAGAAAAATTGTTGATGAATCGCAGGCAGGAGTCTTCATCCGGCCCGAGAGCGCTGATGACCTGTCTGAGGCTGTGGTTCGACTCTTCAATGATCCCCATTTGCGGCTTGAACTGGGGCGAAACGGACGCAAATACATTCTGCAACATTTGTCCCGCCCACAAACGGCAAGAATTTATATCGAATTTCTACGGTCCATTCTGGAAGGGGAAAGCATTACCGAATCGGTCGCGGCGTGACGAAATGTCAAGGGTGCGCGGCCACAACGCCGACCGTAGTCGCAGCTTGCAGCGCGGTTGTCAGGGTCTGTCCAATGGCGACCTTCGCAGCACTGCTGGGAACGAAGAGGATATCCTCCGCCTGTAATGGCTGATCTGGAGCCTTCGCTTGCAGAATTCTCTTAAGTGGAACTCTGGTCTCGGTCATGCCGCCCGGTCCTCGATGGATAAGCCTGACTCCGCCGAGCTTTGCTGTCTTGTTGGTTCCCCCCGCCAAGGCAATCGCCTGTAGGATGGTCAGACGTCCATTGTCCATGAGAAGTCCGCTAGCGTGCCCAACATCTCCCACTACATAAACGACGTCCGCTTTCCTGACAATTATCGTGTCACCCGGCATTACTAAAATATTGCTTTCTGGAACGTCTGAGAGGTTACGCGACAACGGCACCACGACCGGTTTGTCGCGCTGGTCGCGGTGGGTGATGCTAATACTCCGGCCGGCAGACGCAGTGAAACCTCCGGCTGCGGAAATCAGATCGAAGAGCCGTTCTTGTCCCACCATCGGATAAATACCAGGCTTGGCGACTTCTCCCAGAAGGCTGGCGCCTCTCGCGGCGTGTTCATCAACAAATACATTTACGTGAGGGTTTCGAACAAATCCGCCATCAGCCAGTCTCTTCTGAATTATGTTCTGCGCTTCTTCTGACGTTAATCCCGCGACATGGACGTAATCCACGAGTGGCAGGTAAATATTGCCGTTGCTACCGATTCTAGCCTTGGTGGCAAGTTCAGGAACATTGTAAACGCCGACATCAATGAGGTCCCCGGGCCCAAGGAGCAGTCCTGACGCGGCATCGTTGAGTGAGTTCACGCTCGTGCTGGTGGGCGTTGACGTTGCCGGTGCCTGCTGAAGTGCTTTGGGAGGATTTTGACTCGTCGAGGAAAGATGCTGCGCGACAACGCTTAAGGAAAAGATTGGAATCGTGAGAAGAAGAGAAGCCCACATTACCGAGATCCGCATGAAACAATCCTTCGGAGTAGCCACTGATTGCAACCATCAGAGTCTAGCACAGGATTTTCGCCCTGAGAGGTCCACATGGATGCCGCACTCTTCCGTTGAATCCCCTCCAGTGGTGACGGTGAGCCCGGGGCAATTACCCATATGGTTCGCTGCATGAGAAGTCAACCACTTACAGCCCTAAATATTTTTCGAACTCGCAGGTTTTCCACAGCCAAAAACCTGCCGTGCCTGTACCATGAACGGCGGTACATCGCAAACAAAATTCGCGGATAGCTAAAGAAAAGTGAAGGCATCAAGTTCCGATTTGGGTCAAGGGGGGAACTCGAGTTGACATCTTTTTACTTGGGGGCCTTTGCAGCCTCGCTGCTGCTTTCGTTTGTCCTCACCCGAATCGTGCGCAATTATGCTACCGCGCGAGGATGGGTGTCGGTCCCTGCCCTTGAGCGGCATCTTCACAGTTCGCCTCTACCCAGGCTCGGTGGCGTCGCAATTGTCTTTTCGTTTTTCCTGACGCTCGTATTCGTTCTTCTTGCCGGTCTTTTAGACCGCAATTTGAGCCTCGGAATTTCGCACAAATTGCTATTCACGATTCTGGTTCCTGGTTTTCTGATTTTCTCGCTGGGCGTTTACGACGACATTTATTCTCTCGGACCCTACGCTAAATTCACCGTCCAAGCCATCGCCGGGACGATGGTTTATGCAGGCGGTTTGCGAATTCTGAACCTTCCCGTCCTGTTTGGCAATCATCATTTCTCGAATTTTATCGGCCTTCCCCTCACCATCTTATGGATCCTTGCCATCACTAACGCCTTCAATCTTATTGACGGGCTGGATGGGCTCGCGGCCGGCTCGGCATTGTTCTCGACGCTGGTTGTCTTCGTGGTGGCCTTGCTCAGTCATTCATCCGCGGTTTCGCTGATGAGCCTTGCGCTTGCGGGCGGAATTCTGGGATTCCTTCGCTTCAACTTTAACCCCGCCACAATTTTCCTGGGCGACTGCGGCAGCTTATTCATTGGTTTTATGCTCAGCGTGCTCGCCCTGTATGGAGCACAGAAATCACCGACCATTATTGCCGTTGCCATTCCGGTGGTTTCTTTCGGTTTGCCAATCCTCGAAACCGTCCTTTCCATGGTGCGGCGTTTCATCAGTGGACGGCCAGTCTTTACCGGCGACCGGGAACACATTCACCACAAACTTCTGCAGCGCGGCCTGACCCACCGGCAAGTGGTTATAACCCTTTATGCGGTTTCCGCATTGTTTGCGCTTCTCAGTTTGTTCCTGTTGTGGCCGAACGGCAGTACTCTCGGCCTTGTGCTGGCGGTTCTCGGATCCGGCATCTGGATCGGGGTGCAGCATCTTGGCTATCTGGAGTTTGGAGAGCTTCGGCGTGTCGCCCATCGGACTATCGAGCAGCGCCAAATTTTTATTAATAACATGGCCATCCGCCGCGCTACCGAGGAACTCAGGTTGGCTCGCGATTACAGCCAGCTCTGTCGTGTTCTTGCCGCCGCGTTCAACTCCAACGATTTTGATGGATTCGAATTGCACTCAGCCGCGGGATTGCAGATGATTCACGATCAGGAAGCCAAAGCCTTTTTTCGATGGCAGAAGCCCGGCAGCGCTTTCGTGCGGTCGGCTCACGCGTGGACCATCAATCTCGATCTCGTAACGTCGAATCGTTCCAGTCTCGGTTCAATGACGATATACAGGCAATATTCCGCACGCAATCTGCAGCTGGATATAAATTTGCTTACCGCGGATTTCCCAATGGCGCTGGCGGAAGCGTTGGATCGGGTCGCGGCCCATAGTGTGCAGTTCCGCACGACGGTGGAAGAAACGCCTCTAGCGATTGCTCAAGCCGGATAAGCATCCGGGGAATCTGACTCATTTCTTCTGAAGTTATCCACACTCCGAACCAGAGCTGGCACTTCTGATCAATGTGATTTCCATTTACTTTCATATCTCTTCTACTAACAAAAAGGACTCCCCTTAAAAAATGGCTGATCGGCTGACTGGGCAGAATATTCATTTCGTATCTCTAAAAACGGCGGTATTTTGCGTGGAGTGTGAGCTAATAAGCGAAAACAACACGGCGCAATGTTCCTGCTGCGGAAGCAAGAGTCTGTTTAGCCTTTCTCGCATGCTTGGAGGATCATTACAAGGCCAGCGGCTTGCGCACGTAATAGAAGACGCCGAATTGGACCGGCTGGTTCGGGACCTGTTACGGACAGTCCCTGCCCACGCGGAGAGTCGAGTGCCGGCATCGTTCGCGGCGCTTGCGCCATCGCGCGACCACGCCCGAGCTATGTCTATAGAATCAGCCAACCCGCACCTGCGAACACGTTCTAGCTCACATGCTCAAGATTCGCAGATTAAAGGGACTGAAATGGATTTGGAGCCGGCGATACATGTGATCGCGGAGCGGGCTCAATCCCTTACCGGTGCAACGGGCGCCGCGATAGCACTCCGTCACGGAAATGAAATCGTATGCCGGGCTCGTACCGGCCGCACCGCGCCAGATTTGGGAGTACGGCTGCAAACAGATTCCGGGATTTCTGCCGAGTGCGTCCGGACGTGGGAAGTGGTTCTTTGTCATGACGCGGAACGGAATGCCCGCGTAAACCTTGCCAGTTGCCGATCTCTTGGGGTGAGGTCTATTTTAGCGGCGCCGCTTCGGCATTTTCGCAAGACTCTAGGTGTGTTCGAGGTGTTGTCCGCATCGCCTGATGCTTTCGATCATCGCGATGTCGCCACTATGCAGTTGCTCTCCAGCATGATGGTGGCGGCGCTCTCCCGGCATTCCGGGTTGAAGCCCGGCTCCGTGCGCCAACCAGCCTGAAGGGTGCTCGGGGCGACGTCAAATACCGGGTCACAAATGGATTAATTGAGCTGTTCAAGGATCACAGACTCACGTCTGCTCTTTGATACAGCTTTTGACGAAAAGTTACCTACACCGAAACTAATTCGGCCTTTGCGGGCGCGGCTACTTGCCGAAGTTGGAGGTCGCGATTCTGTAGTTCGTCCAGTTTCACGCGATATACGTGGCGGGCCAATCCCAACTTTTTTAAAGTCCAGATGCCGTACCAGTTCATGTCAACTTCGTACCACTTCAGGCCGTGGCGGGCGGAAACAGGATGTGCGTGATGATTGTTATGCCAGCCTTCGCCGAAGGATAGAATTGCCACCCACCAGTTGTTAGTGGAATCGTCGCGAGTCTTGAAG
>JBOGLB010000093.1:0-3897 GCA_050745965.1 Terriglobales bacterium
GCTGTTTGCGAGCGTTCGGACAAGAGTGATTGAACAGGAAGAGCTAACGCATCTGGGATTTCGCTCAGGCATGTTTCGAAACCTGAATACTCCCGAAGAATGGGCGGCTGCCCAAGCCTGGTGTAACCAGAACGAAAAAGCGGACGAACGATCTTTGGAGGGCGAGCGATCCCAATGAGCGCACCCGAGCAACCCAGCCCATACATCGCCTTCAAGGATGTATCGAAGTCGTTTGGAGATAACCACGTGCTCGAGCACGTGACCTTCGATGTGCTAACCGGAGAAACCGTGTGCATTCTTGGTCGCAGCGGCGTGGGTAAATCAGTGACGCTGCAAAATATTATGGGATTCATGAAGCCGGATTCCGGCCGCGTCATTGTGGATCATCAGGATATCACCGATTTTACGGAGCTTGAATTAGAGCCGATACGTAAAAAAGTGACGATGGTATTTCAGAATGGCGCTCTATTCGATTCGCTCACCGTCCGGGAAAACGTCGCTTTTCCGCTAAGAGAACGAAAAGGGATCACCGAAGATCAGATTTTCCAAATTGTGGATGGCCTGCTGGAGATGGTGGGCGTAGCCGACATGGGAGATCTGCTCCCGTCCGACCTGTCAACCGGAATGAAGCGGTCAGTCGCGATTGCGCGGGCCCTGGCGGCGCAACCGGAGTGCGTTCTGTACGACGAGCCCACTACCATGGTTGACCCCCTCATGGCTCAGTTGTTGGGCGATCTCATCAAGAGGCTAAAGACCCAGTTGCGCCTGACCAGCGTCGTCGTAACGCACGACATGCGTTTAGCGGAGAAGCTGGCAAATCGAATCGTCTTCCTGGACGAAGGCAAGGTGCTATTTTTCGGAACCTATCCGGAGATGGAAAAATGCGATGAGCCGATCATAAAAGAGTTTTTAGAGCTGGATGAGTTGAAACTGGAAGGATAAGTCGTGATCGCTGAGACACGACCTTACAAAAGGGTGTTGCGTGACGCGGCTGGGCTGTCAGACTCAACTTGCCGATTTCCCGTCGTCCGGCAATAAGCGTATCGGCAGCTATTGTGTACGCCGCAGGTGCCGTTCCTGAGCACTGATGGGCAAGAGCTTCCATCGCGGCGTAACCTTCCTGCGGTTAGAATCGTTATCCTTACGTACGGCAAGACCGCGGAGCAATCGTTGAAGGCTTTGAAGAAAGAAGCGGACGAGCGGCTTCTGGTGGAGGCTGCGCAGAAGGATCCCGCCCGCTTTGGCGAGCTTTACGAGCTCAATTTCGAGCGGGTGCATGCGTTCGTGCTGCGGCGGGTGGGAAGTCGTACCGAGACCGAAGATGTTACTGCCGAGGTATTTCATCATGCGCTGGCGAACCTGAAACGCTTTGAGTGGCGCGGGATCCCGTTTGCGGCATGGCTGTTCCGGATCGCGGCAAACCTGATCGCGGACCGCTGGCAGCGGACCGGACGGGAAGTGGAAGACGATGCGGCGTTGGAGTCGGCGCAGGTAGGTCCAGCCGAGATCGAGGAAGTGGAGCGGCGGGCCACTTTGTTCCGGCTTGTCAATACACTTCCACCGGAGCAGCAACGAGTGGTGGTGCTGCGGTTTGTGCAGGAGAAGAGCATCAAAGAAGTGGCGCGCGAGATTCGCAAGACTGAAGGGGCAGTGAAACAGCTACAGTTTCGTGCGCTGAGCAGTTTGCGGGCGCGCATGGAGGGTGCCGATGCCTAAGCGCTCTCTACGTCCAGGGAATGGCGATACCAAGAAGATTGAGCAGCTGAATCAGGCTCTCGAGAAGATGTTGGCCCGGACAGACGGGAAGGTGGGCAAGACGGCGGCGGAAATCGAACCGCTGGTGCGCATCGCGGCGGACTTGCGCAATCTGCCGAATGCGAATTTCAAGGCACGATTGAAATCCGAATTAGAAGGGAGAAAGCCTATGTCTACCGTTGCCGAGCCAGTCGCAGCCGTCCGCATGACTGCATCACCAAGATTGGCGTTCCGAGATCCTGCCAGGGCGATTGAGCTATATAAGCAAGCTTTGGGGGCGAAAGAAACATTCCGTTTCGAGGTTGGGGGAAGTATCCCACACGCAGAACTTATGATCGGCGATTCGACCATTGATGTCACTGGCGAGTGGCCCGAGGGAGGCCGCTTCAGCGCTGAAACTCTAGGATATTCGCCGATTTCGATCTCCATACGGGTAGATGATGTGGATGCATTTGTGGAGCATGCCCAGATCGCCGGTATGAAGCTCGTGCGCCCACCCAAGGACCAATTCTACGGACACCGCGACGCGTTCCTGGAGGATCCTTTTGGCTATTCGTGGGGCATCTTTACTGTGAAAGAGGAAATGTCGGCCGAGGAGATGCACCGGCGAATGAAGGGCGAGGGACTCGAAGGCGGGAGGGTGCCTGAATCCGGCAAAGGGGTGATCCCACTCCCGCGAGGGTTCCGCGTGGTCACGCCGTACCTGGTAGCGGAGGATGGTTTGGCGCTCCTGGAATTCACCAAGCAGGCCTTTGGAGCGGAAGAACTCGAGCGAGCCGTGATGCCGACCGGAGTACACGCGGAGGTGCGTATTGGGGACACTAGATTAATGATGGGCGGCGGCCTACCGGGAAAGAAGTTTTCGGGAACACTGCAGCCGAATGCTTTGCATACCTATGTGGAGGATGTGGATGCGGTCACCCGGAGAGCCGTGCAGGCGGGAGCGATTCTGGTGAATGAGCCGCGCGATCAGGAGTACGGTGAGCGCTCCAGCGCGGTGAAGGATATTGCCGGCAACTTCTGGTACATCGCAACTCATAAAGGCAAGAGCCATGTTCCGGAGGGGCTCTTCAGCGTGAATCCCTATCTCCATCCGCGGCGGGCTGAGCCTTTGATCAGCTTCCTGAAGCGAGCGTTTGGAGCGGAGGAAATTGCGAAATATGCCTCGCCAGACGGCGTCGTGCACCATGCGCAGATTCGGATCGGGGACTCCGTGGTCGAGATGGGCGAGGCGGAAGGAAAGTATGAAACGATGCCGGCCATGTTCTATCTCTACGTGCCCAACATGGAAGCGGTGTACAAGCGGGCGCTGGCGGCGGGAGCGACGTCATTCCAGGAACCGATCGATCAGCCTTACGGTGACCGCAACGCCGGCGTGAAGGATGCGTTCGGGAATAAGTGGTACATCGCGACGCATGTCAAAGATGTGGTGGTGTAGCGTTGGTGGTTTTTCTTTATGGCAGGATGTCCCGGGGACCGGTGCTGATCGACCCCACGCTTCATTGCCGGCCACGCTGCCAGTCGTTTCTCAGAATCCCTGTTGCAACAATTTCTGGAGGGTGACCCTGCCGGGGGAAGGCGTTGACCGCGTCATATTCTCGACGTATTTTGCGATGATATCGGTTTCGAGGTTTACCGGATCGCCGGGTTTCAAGGATTTTAAGTTGGTCGCCTCGACCGTGTGGGGAATGATTGCGGCTGATACCCTTCTGCCCGAGATTTCCGCTACGGTGAGGCTGATTCCTTCGATGCAGATCGAACCTTTCCAAACTATGTAGCGTGCCAGATCGTCAGGAATTTCAATGCTCAGCCAATAGTCGTTGCCAGTCTTTGCCTTATCGAGAGCGAGGAACCTGCCGACTCCATCCACATGGCCTTGTACGATATGCCCTCCAAAACGCCCATCGGCGCCCAACGGAAGCTCGAGGTTCACCAGGAATCCCGGTTTAATGCGAGAAAACGATGTGCGGGCCCAGGTCTCCTGAGCAAGGTCGGCGCTAAACGACGTTTTCGTAATTTCGATGGCTGTAAGACAAACCCCGCTGACGGCTACGCTGTCGCCTTTCTTCAGTTGCGTGGCTAATAGCGAAGAGGCAACCGTCAGACGGCGGTTTTTCTTTTGTTGCGCAATCTTCTTAACCG
>JBOGLB010000094.1:0-5218 GCA_050745965.1 Terriglobales bacterium
GATCTGCCGAGTCGTCCCAGCAATCCGGTGCTCTACCCTGATCTTGCGAACCGCGATAAAGGCAATAAATTCTTTAGCGTAGTCAAGCGGGGAATGGATCTGGTTGGAAGCGTTTTGGCGATTGTTATTTTCTCGCCGCTCTTTGTTGCCATTGCACTGGCGATTAAATTGACGTCCAAGGGGCCGATCCTTTTCCAGCAAAAGAGAATTGGCCAGCACGGCGTTCCTTTCATGTTCATGAAATTCCGATCCATGTATGCGAATAACGATGCCAGCGTGCACAAAGAATATGTCACCCAACTCATTGCCGGTGAGGCGGAACCCAAGGCCTCCGATGACAATGGAAATGCGGTGTACAAGCTCACAGAGGATTGCCGAATCACACGAGTCGGCAGATTTATTCGCCGGACCAGCCTTGACGAGCTTCCTCAGTTTTTCCATGTTGTTAGGGGCGAGATGTCGTTGGTAGGTCCCCGGCCACCAATTGCTTATGAAGTGGAAGCCTATGATATTTGGCACCGCCGCCGGGTATTGGAGGCGAAACCCGGCATTACAGGTTTGTGGCAGGTCAGCGGCCGTAGCCGGGTAAAGTTTGACGATATGGTTCGCCTGGACTTGCAATACGCAAACACCTGGTCGCCGTGGATGGACCTGAAAATACTTCTTCGCACCCCTGCCGCCGTTCTCTTCGGGGAAGGCGCACATTAACCGACTTTTCACAGTTCTCACTGAATAAATCAACATTGTTTCAATAAAGTTATCCCCTAGAAAGATCTCCTCCAATGAATCCAACGCTGGAAGCTAGTATCGCCGCGCGAAAGAGGGAGAGTTCCCACGGGGAAAATAGTATGGTCAGATTTGGTGTAATCGGATACGGATATTGGGGGCCCAACGTAGTTAGGAACCTAAGCCAATTGGATGGATCCGAAGTGGTTGCGGTCTGCGATAAGAGTCAAACCGCCCGGAAGAGAGTACAAAAAGCGTATCCGGGGGTCCGCATTGCGTCAGAATGCGAGGAACTGACGTCTTCGCCCGATATTGATGCGATCGCCGTGGTCACTCCGGTTTGGACTCACTTTGAACTGGCCAAAGCCGCCCTCGAAAATGGTAAACATGTTTTCGTCGAGAAGCCGCTAACCAGCAATAGTGCACAGGCCGAAGAATTGATCAACCTGGCCGAACAGAAAAATCTGAAGATCATGGTGGACCACACCTTCCTATTCACCGGGGCAGTGAAGAAAATCGGACAACTCTTGGACGAAGGGGCGCTCGGCAAATTGTATTACTACGATTCCACCCGGGTGAATCTCGGACTGTTCCAGCACGATGTGAATGTGATATGGGACCTGGCGCCTCACGATCTCTCAATCATAGATCACTTGATAGAAGAAACCCCTGAAGCCGTGGTGGCCACAGGTGAAACCCACCTGAATAGTCATGAAGATATTGCTTTCATTACGGTTTACTTTCCGAACAAGATCATTGCTCATATCAACGTCAATTGGTTGTCACCGGTGAAAGTTCGCACGACCCTTATCGGCGGCGAGAAGAAGATGCTCGTCTGGAACGATCTTGAAGCTGATGAAAAGATCAAGATTTACGACAAAGGCGTGAATATCACCAGCCGCCAGGGACTCTATGACCTGCTGGTTAATTACCGTTCGGGAGATATGTGGTCTCCGCAGTTGGAGCAGGTGGAAGCGTTGCGTCAAGAGCTTAGTTATTTCGTAGACTGCATCGCCACTAATCAGAATCCCAGAAACGATGGGGCGGCAGGCCTGCGGGTAGTGAAGATGTTGGAGGCTGCCACAGAGTCTCTGAAAAAGCGCGGCGCTTTGGTTTACTTGTGAAACCCGATCAGTATTCCTGAACTGCGTCATCCGGCCTTCAGGCCCGGCCATCCGAATGACCCCGATTACCGCAACCACGCATTCCTATCAGTGCATTGCCCCTGACGTGAAGCTCGGGACCGGGGTGAAGCTTTCAAAGTTCATCAATCTTTATGGATGCGAGATCGGCGACGAAACCAAGATCGGAGCGTTTGTGGAGATCCAAAAAAATGCCAGCGTCGGCAAACGCTGCAAGATTTCAAGCCATACATTTATCTGCGAAGGCGTCCACATTGAAGACAACGTCTTCGTTGGGCACGGAGTAACTTTTATCAACGACATTTATCCCCGCGCAACGACTGTAGAAGGGAACTTACAAAGCGAGGCAGATTGGAAGGTCGAGCCGACATTGGTAAAGAAAGGCGCCTCGATCGGCTCCGGTACGACGATTCTTGCCGGAATCACAATCGGCCACAATGCCATCGTAGGTGCCGGCAGCGTTGTTACTAAGGACGTTCCTCCCAATAGCATCGTTGCGGGTAATCCCGCTAAGTTTCTGCGCTCGATTGATTCCACCGCTTGACCGATTTGATCCCTTATTCATTTTAATTTTGGAGGAATACGTATGGCCAATATTAAGAATGTTCCGTTCCTGGATCTGGTTACTCCGCACGCCGAACTGGCGAACGAACTCACTGCCGTGTTTCGCGACGCGCTTCGCACGGCCGGTTTCATTGGCGGTCCCATGGTCGAAAACTTCGAACGCGAATTCGCCGCATTTTGTCAGACGAAATATTGTGTTGGAGTGGGCAGTGGAACGGATGCATTGCGCTTCGCCTTAACAGCCGCCGGCATCGGCAAGGGCGACTCGGTCATAACCGTGCCCAACACATTTATTGCCACCACTGAAGCTATCTCTCAGGCCGGAGCGTGCCCGGCCTTCGTGGACATAGATGAAAAGACCTACAACATGGACGTCGTCAAGCTTGGGCAATATTTAGAAGGCTGCGAATTAAATGGCGACACAATTCGCGATCGCCGAACTCGTGCTGTCGTGAAAGCGATTGTCCCCGTCCATCTCTACGGTCAAATGGCTGACATGGATGCGATTCTCGAGCTCGCTGAACGCTACAAGTTGATCGTCATAGAAGACGCATGCCAGGCACACGGTGCCGAATATTTTTCGCAAAAGGAAAACTGCTGGAAAAAAGCCGGCTCCATGGGACACGCTGCGGCCTTCAGCTTTTATCCTGGCAAAAATCTTGGAGCTTGCGGAGAAGCCGGCGCGGTTTCGACCAACGACGAGAAACTTGCCGCGACCGTTAAAATGATTCGCGACCACGGTCAATCGCGAAAGTATTATCACGATATCGAGGGCTACAACGGACGGCTCGATTCCATCCAAGCGGGAATCCTCTCAGTCAAACTTAAACATCTTGCCGAATGGAACATGAAGCGGCGCGCACACGCCGCCACATATCGCGAACTGTTCGGTGTCAACGTAGCGAATCTGGTACTGCCATACGAAATGCCGAGCACTCGCCCCGTCTATCACCTCTTTGTGATACGAACCACTGACCGGGAAGGATTGAAGTCCACGCTCGCCGAAGCCGGAATTGGTACGGCAATTCATTATCCTGTGCCATTGCACTTGCAGGCCGCCTATGGCTGCATGGGTTACAAACACGGAGACTTTCCTGTGACCGAAAAAGTTGCCTCCGAAATCTTGTCGCTACCCATGTATCCCGGACTGACCCACGCGGAACAAGTTCAAGTAGCAGCCAGCGTGATCGAAGAACTCGGCGTCCGCCGCTCCACCCAAAGCGTCGGGGTCGGAGCGCAGGAGCAGGTTGTGTAGGAGCCTGGACCTAAAGGATATAGGGAAAGCAAGTGACAGGGGAATACACCAGAATGAAAATATCGGTAATTGGCGCGGGTTATGTTGGCCTCACGACTGCTGCTTGCCTGGCACAAGTTGGGCACGAAGTCTTTTGCAGTGAAAGTGACTTGTCCAAGCTGGATAAGCTGAACCGTGGAGTGATGCCGATTTTTGAGCCTCATCTTGAGGAAATCGTTGGCGCTGCTCGAAACTCTAACCGCCTGTTTTTTGGTTCGACGGAAGAGGCAATTGACTGGGGTGAGGCAGTCTTTATTTGCGTTGGAACGCCTCCCTTAGCAAACGGGGATGCAGACTTGTGCGCCATTGAGGGAGTCGCTCGAGCAATTGCCAAGCGGGCGTCGGGATATCGCCTAGTAATAGAAAAAAGTACCGTACCGGTGCAGACCGGCTCACAGCTTCGCAAGCAACTATCGCTTTACAGTTCGAACGGATTGGATTGTGATGTTGCTTCCAATCCCGAGTTCCTGCGCGAAGGATCTGCAGTCCAGGATTTCCTCCATCCTGACAGGATCGTTGTTGGAGTTGAATCGCTCCGCGCTGCACAGCTCTTGAGACAGATATATGCGCCGATTGTCGAGCGGAGCTTCGCGTGTCCTTTGCACTCCTCCTGTCCAGAGGTCAAACCTCCGGTATTTCTAATGACAGACACCGGTTCGGCTGAGCTAATCAAGCATGCGTCTAACTCTTTCCTAGCTATGAAAATCTCTTTCATCAACATGGTTGCGAATCTTTGCGAGGCGGTTGGAGCGGACGTGACCAAAGTCGCAGAAGGAATGGGACTGGATCCGCGAATTGGGCCTGCGTTTCTCAGTCCGGGCATCGGCTTTGGAGGATTTTGTTTTCCGAAAGACGTTCAGGCGTTTATTCGCATTGCGGAGAAATCAGGGTGTGATTTTTCGTTGCTTAAAGAGGTAGAGAAGATCAACCAAAGGCGGATTGTCGAATTCGTGGAAAAAGTTCGCAAGGAACTATGGGTTTTACGGGGCAAGAAAATCGCCATCTGGGGTCTGGCTTTCAAGCCCAATACCGATGATGTGAGATTCGCACCATCTATTGCGCTCGTGAAGTCGCTGCTGGAAGAAGGAGCAATCATCTCAGCATACGATCCGCAAGCAACGGAGAAAGCAAAATTAGTCCTGCCTGACGTAAGTTATTCCGCCGACCCTTACTTGGCGGCTGAAGGTGCGTATGCAATCTTGCTTGTAACCGAGTGGGATGAATTCCGAACAATTGACTGGAAGCGCCTGCGTGCAATCGTGGAACAGCCCCTCCTGATTGACGGAAGGAATATGTTCAGTCACAACGATCTCAGTCGCCACGGCTTCCGATATGTCGGCATCGGGCGACAATCCGCCGTACCACCAGCGGCAGGCGAGACACACAAGAAACATTCGTCTTCTCTTCACCCAGACGGCAAGGTTCAGGAAGTCATCGCGTGAAAGAAAATTCGTTGGCATGCTTGAAGTCGCGGTTCGGATTAGGTCTATGC
>JBOGLB010000095.1:0-2669 GCA_050745965.1 Terriglobales bacterium
CGTCATGGGACTGTTCGACCAGCGCGACCACAAAATCACCGCTTCGGACATAGTGGACCAGGTTGCTGAAATACGCGCTGCCAAACGGGTAGTAGCCCATGTCCTGTATCAAGCTGCCGCCGTAAGCATAGGCGTGAGCCTTTTTTAGATCATCTGGAGTGGTTTGCGGGAATCGTTTCAGCAGCAGCGGTTGGATTTGATCCTTCCACAAAAGATCTACGATCTCTTCATGAGTGAGGACCGAATAGCTTGTTCCCAGCGATGAGGCGAAACATACAAACAAAAGAATGGAAACAGCCCGGCCCAGGCTTTTGGGCATAACCTGTCTGAGCCGCGACTCATATGGAATCACCTTCACGATGCTCATTATTTCCCAACCACCAAAACCGTGAATGTGTCGGGGACAATCGAATGCCAGGGATGCGGCCGTTCAGGCGTGGGAGCAGGCGGCGGACCAAACTTCGCGGTCACCAGATAAATGGTGTGCGATTTCAGATCAAGAGCGAGGGTGCGCGCGCCTTCCTGCGTCGAAACATTTTCCACTGCAGAGAACTTGTCCGGGGATTCTTCCTTGAGCACGGTTAAGTAGCCGTCGCCACAGGATGCGAAGGCCAAATCAGTTCCGGGATCGAACCTCGTGGCATCCACTCCTTTACCAATCGGTAATGTTGTGATTACCTTTCCATTGTCGGCATTGACGACTGTCATTAGTTCGTTGTGACATCCTGAAAACAAGCGATGATTCTTGCGATCAATGGCGAGGCCGCTCGGTCCTTCGCAGGGCGCCAGCGGCCATGTTGATTTCACCTGCAAGGTCTTGGCGTCAATTGCCGTAAGTTCGCTCTTGTCTTCAATGTTGTCGAATATCATTCCCTTGCCGTCACTCACGGCGAATTCGGGCTTGCCATCCAGTTTGATGGTGGCGAGGACGGTGCCGTTGGTTGCATCAATCGCTGACGAATCGTGACTCCGGCCGTTAAAAGTGAAGACGCGTTTGGTGGATGCATCGTAAAGAATGGCATCGGGATTTTCTCCAACCTTCACTTTGGCAATCAGCTTCAGCGACTTTAAATCGAAGATCGTGACCGTGCCTTCCTGGCCGTTGCTAACAAATCCGCGCCCCAGGTCAGGGGCAAGCGCGATACCGTGAACTCCGGGCGTGTCGGGAATGTCGCCTTCGACTGTCCCCGAATCTACGTTCAGTACGA
Source organism: Terriglobales bacterium (assembly GCA_050745965.1). Lineage (GTDB taxonomy): Bacteria > Acidobacteriota > Terriglobia > Terriglobales > Acidobacteriaceae > PALSA-188. Next base: position 1,209 of record JBOGLB010000095.1, read on the forward strand.
TCACGTGCGTGCCCCTCGAAATGTACAAGAGGCGGGAATTGCTATCGAGCGTGAGGTAATCCCAGCCGCCTTCGCCGCCAAGCTTGAAGGATTTAATGACGTGGTATCCAGGGCCGCCCGCGACGGCGGATGCGGTCAAACTTAACACTGCAATGAATAGCCAGGCTCTTAACGCGAATTTCATGGCTCGCCCTTTCTTATAAGAAAATCGTTCCCTTTGGTCCCGTTAAAGACATACGAGCGTAACTTTACCTTATTTTGGCACAAGCTGGATTAGCGGCTATGCTCACATGTACAGATGATCCACTGTCGAATATCGCGCAGTTGAGGTGGCATCCGCCCTCGCGAGATCGTTCGTCGGTTAAAACCGGCTCATGATGACAACAATCGTTCCAGCCTGACTATTCCAAAAAACTCAATTCCTGCGTCTAATAATTGATAGCATCGGACGAATCATAATCATGGAAGACCATTCTCCTCGAACGGCGCAACGGAATACGGAGCTGAACGCTCTGATGGAGAAACTTTTTGGGGAGAGTCCGGCAATAACGTTCGGATTGAGCTTTCCGGAGTTCGCGACAATCCTGGAGGAAATCGGAACGAGATACTTCGGCGCAGACAAGAGAGAAGTTGCTGACCTGCGGAGTCTCTATTCCAGCTTGCGCATTGAAGACCTGGTATTGGCCCGGTGTTGTGCGTTGGGGAACGAACGCGCGTGGGAAGCTTTTCTGGTGCGGTACCGCGAAAAGCTGTACGACATTGCTGGTTATATCGCAAAGGAAGCATCCGCGGCCCGGGAATTGGCGGATTCGATCTACGCCGATCTTTACGGAACGAAGTTGCGAGAAGGACAGCGGATATCGAAGCTGGACTCTTACACAGGCAGAGGATCATTGGAAGGCTGGCTGCGCACGGTAATTGCGCAGGAATACGTCAACCAATACCGGCGGCGCCGGCGATTGGTCAGTTTTGAAGAAGAGGCTGAAGCAGGAACATCTTTTCCGGCGCCCGTTACGGCTTCTGGAATTGAGGTTTCAGTTGATCCCCGGCTGGAGGCAGCCACGGACGAGGCTCTATCCGGGCTGGCTCAGGAGGACCGCTTCGTTCTGGCCTCCTATTTCCTTGACGACAAGACGTTAGCAGAGATTGCCAGGATGCTTTCGGTGCATGAATCCACTATTAGCCGAAAGGTCGAAAAGTTGCTCAAATCCTTACGGAAGCAGATCTTAGGGGGATTAGGGCGTCGTGGGATGAGCCGGCGCCAGGCCGAAGAGGCGCTGGAAGTTGACATTCGGGATCTGAGGGTCAATATTCGCAATCGGCTGACGCAAGAAACCCAGGCTCAAACGTTCTCAGAAGGTAAGGCGAAAGTGCCCGGACAATAGGGGCGAAGACGATAAATGGTCGAATCATGAAACCGATTCACAATTTGTTGCGGCAACGTCTCTATCGGACACAGAA
>JBOGLB010000096.1:0-4328 GCA_050745965.1 Terriglobales bacterium
ATTTACAACTGCCGAACAAAGCGCAGGCATCGTCCTGGGACTGAACGTCGCAGTTGCTCACATGGACGTACTGGCTGCTGATGAAATGGAATCCGTCGTTGTTGTGGTTGACGCGGTTATAGATCCGCAATCCCTCCAACTTTACGAAGCTCGATTGAATAATGCGGATGGAATGGAAGGCACTGGCCGTCAGAAAGATGTCACGAACCGACACATTTTTGCAGCGATAGAAAAGTAAGTGATACGGGCGATGGCTGCCGCCACGTCCCGAAGGAGGGGGAACGCCGCGCGCCGGACTGCGAAATTCCGCGCCCTGGCCGTCAATAGTGCCCAATCCTTCAATCGCGACGTTTTCGGCGTTGACCGCGAAAATGAGGGCAACGTTGCCGTCCTCGAGCGTTGAGTCGCCTTGGAGCGGAATGTCATCAACCGCGTGATACTGGTTGCCGTCGGCGCTGCCGAGCAGCTTGGCCGATGCTGCGAGGCGCAGGGTTACGCTGCTCTTTAGTTCGACGGTTCCAATGACATATATACCCGCCGGCACGAGAACTGTTCCGCCACGATCCTGATAGCAGGCGTCAATCGCTGACTGGATGGCAGCGGTATCGAGCGTTGCGCCGTCACCCTTGGCGCCAAAATCACGCACATTGTAGGCACGAGCACCGGCGTCCAACGGATTGGGAGCGGAAGTCGGCGTAGCGTGGCCGTACGTCGTAGCGGCGAGAAAGCCCGATCCAACCGAGGCCGCGGCGGCGAATTCCAGCCACTTGCGCCGGGATACGGGTTGGTTTGAGTGAGCAGTCATAGAAAGAGTCTTATATCTAAATCTAAAGTTCATCCCGCCCGAAGCGCGGAATCTGGATCTTGCGTATGCAGCGGAATACAGATCCCTCGTGTTGCTCGGTGTGACAAAGGTACAAGGAGGCTTGTTCGCACCACAGGCATACCCTTGATTATTCCTGCACGCGCAGGAAGACCACGCCGTGTCCCGGGACGGTTACGGAATACTTCGCTCCCGATGCGTCAATATCGTTGTGCGCCCACAGATCTCGTACCTTCAACTTGTCCCGGGAACCGCCGAAGCCCAAGTCGGCCCAACTGATGCTGATCTGCGCATCGCTATCTGCGCGGTTGAACAATCCAATCGCTTTTGCGCCCCCAGAGAGGTCGCGAACCCAGATTTCCTGATCTCCCGATTGCCAGAACTGTTTGCCCTGTTCCCCCTTTTTATCCTGATCCACCGCGATTACATCGCGATTGGTCAAGATGTCGCGGATGGAAGGCATCATGTTTCGCAGATCATTGCCGGCGAGCAACGGAGCAGCAAGAATTGACCAGAGGCTCATGTGAGTCTTGTATTCGGTATCGCTCATACCTCCGTTGCCAACTTCGAGCATGTCGGGATCATTCCAGTGTCCGGGCCTGGCAAATCGCGCAAGGTCATTCTGCCCGAAGCCATTCTTTGACATGGACTGCCACGTGTCCCGAATATCCCCGGTAGTGCGCCACAAATTGCCGCCCACATCGGGTCCCCACTGCCATACATCATCGCGGCCATATTGGCAAAGACTGTAAACAATCGCTCGGCCGCTGGCCTGCAACGCGTCTCCCATCTTTTGGTACACGGCCTGCATTTCGTCGTCGGTATAAAGATCGCGGGCCCCGCACCAATCGTATTTCAGATAATCAATTCCCCATGCAGCGTAGGTACGCGCGTCCTGTTGTTCGTGTCCGTAGCTGCCCTCGTATCCGGCGCAGGTGTTCGGGCCGGGCGAAGAATAAATCCCCAGTTTCAGGCCTTTGCTGTGCACATAATCAGCCAGCGCCTTCATGTCAGGAAATTTCTTGTTGGTCAGGATGTTCCCTTTGGCGTCGCGTCCGCCTTCCCAGGTGTCGTCAATGTTGATGTACTGATAGCCGGCGTTCTTCATGCCGCTGCTCACCATTGCGTCGGCGATCTCGCGAACGATCGCGTCGTCTACACGGCTTTTGAAGTTGTTCCAGCTATTCCAGCCCATCGGCGGCGTCCGGGCCAGTCCATTGTCGGGAACCTTCTGAAGTCCGGGAGGCGGAATAAGCGCGGGCATCGCACCCTCACCATCTGGAGCGCGATGAGCGACCATTTCCGTAAGCGGAGCGGCTGGACGGCGACGCGTGGCGAGGTGCAACTCGTCGCCTACCAGTTTGCCTTCATAAACAACGTGACGTTCGTTATTACCGTCCTTCATGCTTCCGGTGATGGTGAAACCGTCCAGACCGACTGTGCTTTCACTGACCGTGTAGTAGAACTGCGTGACGCGAATGGAACCGGTGACGTGAGAATCTTCCTGCTTTAGATTGAAGTACGCCTTCCGGACCGTGCCGTCCGGAGCAGGCGTTTCCACAACCCAGTTTCCGGTCAGATTCGCGGCATAGCAATTCGCAGCGAGCAGAAGCAGAAGAACAATTAGTCGTCTCATCGTTTTAAATCCCATGAATGCGCATGCGGGAAATTGGTGCCGCTAAAAGTAAATTTGCGAATCATCGAATGTTGAAGAAGCCGCCGTCCAATGGATAATCCACGCCTGTAATAAACGCCGCTTCGTCAGAGCATAAGTAAAGCGCCAGGGAAGCCACCTCTCGCGGTTCGGCCATTCTTCCGATCGGCTGAGCATGGGAGAGCTTTTTCAGCATTTCCGTTTCACGGCCGGGATAATTCTGTTTCACAAAGTTGGCGACGAAAGGAGTAAATACGCGGGCCGGAGAAATGCAATTGCAACGGATGTTATAGCTGAGATAGTCTCTAGCCACGGAATAAGTCATGGCGAGGACGGCGCCCTTGCTCATTGAATAAGCGAACCGGTCGGGAATGCCTGCCGAACTGGCGATGGAAGCCATGTTCAGGATCACGCCACGACCCGTGCTCTTCATGGCCGGAATGGCGGCCGCGAGGCAATTGTAAACGCCCTTCACGTTGACACGGTAAATCCGGTCAAGGTCGTCTTCTGAAGTCTTTTCCAGATTGCCGATGTGTGCGATGCCGGCATTATTTACTAACACCCCTATGGAATCATTCTGCAATATCCTTTGAAAGGCCTGCTGAACATCCGAATAAGAAGAGACGTCACAGTAGCATGCTTCGGCGGAGCCGCCGTTGTGGCGAATCGAGCAGGCAACCTCCCCAGCCTGTTCTAGGTCCACATCGGCGATTTTTACGCACGCCCCATGGGCGGCAAATAGTTCCGCAATTGCCCGTCCGATGCCGCTGGCTCCGCCGGTAATTACCGCGGTCTGGCCGTCGAGGCGAAACAATGCATCACGATTTGCGGCCGTCAGAATAATGGTCCTCTCTTTCTTCTCGTCCTGTAAAAGGCCTTCCTCCTGCCGCCGCCATGTCGAAAGAGGAATAGATAATGACTGGCCGACGCGCGGGAACGGAAGCCTTGATTACACCATCTTCCGCAATTGCCCGGATCGGTTGTGCCGCTCCCGAGGAAAGCAACCGGGCTGAAATGTCTTCCGCGTGCCAGCCTTTCGGCAACGGTGTTGAGAGATCAGTGGCTTCCGTGCTGTAGAACGCGATCCGGTCTGAATCCAAAGGACAGGTAATGCATCCATTGCGCGCGACTTCCACTCCGGCGAGCGTAACCTTGTAGGTCTGATTCTGCCAATGCAGATCTAGTTCGGAATTACCCTCCAGCGCGATTATGGTTCGCTCTCCTTCGCGGCGGAACGACTCAACCTTCCGCTTGTATACTTGGAACCACGGCACCATCATGAGATAGAAGGCGTCGGTGATATCGCTGTAATTGGAATCAGTTTCAATAGAAGGATGCTGGCAGGCATTGTAGAAAAGCATGCTCAGCGCGCGCCCCGCGAGGCTGCGTTTTCGCGCGCCTTCGCCCCATAGCGCACTGTGACGATAGATGGTGGAGACTAAAGGGATTGGCTTTCCGCCGAACGGACATGGCCTGGGTTCGGGCATATTCCAGTAGTAGCTGATTTTTCCGAGGAAGGCATAGCGCAATGCTTCGGAACTTACATCAACTCCATATTTCGCAAATTCTTGCAGAACCTTGTAACGTCCCTCGAAGAGGTTCTTGATTCCGCTCGCTGGTCGCGCCGGATCCCAATCGTTGCGGATGGGGTAGTACGCAAGCACATCCACGTGTGTAGTTTCGCGGAGCTTGTAGTGTTCGCAGGTATAGCGCACGCGTTCGGTACCTGGGCCGTTCATATATTTGGCAAGGCCGATGATGTAAGAATTTTCGCCCGTCCAGTTGCGACTCTCCCATAACTCGCCGTCCGGACGCCGCGCGATGTACTTTGGATCCCAGGCGGGGCTGCTC
>JBOGLB010000097.1:0-3051 GCA_050745965.1 Terriglobales bacterium
GAGTACGGGAGAAGAGGCGATTGAGCTGATACAGAAAGGTTTGCGTCCAGACCTGGTATTGCTCGATCTGTTAATGCCTGGCATTGATGGCTTACAAACCCTGGAAGAACTTCGCAAGCTTCAACCCGGGCTGAAAGTCGTGATGCTTTCCTGTGTGAGGGATACCCGCAAAGTGGTGCAGGCGATCCGGCTTGGCGCTCACGATTATCTGACAAAGCCTTTTCAGAAGGCGGAACTTAACCGTCTGATTGATCAGTGCCTGGAAACCAACCAGCAGAATTATCCAGGCGAAGTGGAAGAACTTGCGGAGGATGTCTTCTTTGTCGCTGCGAGTCCTGTCATGCGGAAGTTGCGGTCTCAAGCGGCATTGGTCGCGGTCGTGGATATTCCGGTCCTGATGCTCGGCGAGAGTGGGACAGGCAAGGAGGTTATGGCGCGGCTTATCCATAAGCTGTCACCACGGGCGCATCGGACTTTTTTGAAGGTAAATTGCGCGGCTGTTCCAGCCGACCTTCTCGAGAGTGAACTGTTCGGGTATGAACCCGGAGCATTTACTGGGGCGACTCATTCCAAACCGGGCAAATTTGAGCTTTGCAATAAGGGAACAATTCTGCTGGATGAAATCGGGGAAATGCCTCCAGGGTTGCAAGCGAAATTGCTTCACGTGCTACAAGACCAACAATTCTCGCGGCTTGGTGGGCGCTCCGTCATTAAGGTGGACGTGCGCATTCTCGCCGCAACGAACATCAATATCCCTGAGGCTCTGGCGAACAAGCGACTTCGCGAAGATCTTTATTACCGGTTGAACGCTTTTACTTTGCAGATACCGCCGCTGCGCGAACGCAAGGAAGAAATCCCAATTTTGTTGAAACATTTCATGTCGCGCATGTCGGAGCAGTATGCTCGTGCGCCATTGCCATTTACTACGGAGTTACTGCAAGCTTGCCTTGCATATTCATGGCCGGGAAATCTGCGCGAGCTGAACAACTTCATAAAGCGCTACCTAGTTCTGGGAGATGAGAAGCTTGCGATTCATGAATTGCATCCTCATGGTGGTGACGCCGGAACCAGTCAGTCTGATCCCGCATTGCGGAGTAGTGGGGACACGCCGGGCGGATTGAAATCATTGTCCCGGACTGCAAAAGATGAAGCGGAAGCGGAAGCAATTGCCCGGGCTCTTGAAGAAACGAACTGGAATCGTAAGCAGGCAGCGGCGATTTTGCAGATCAGCTATAAGGCCTTGCTCTACAAGATCCGTCAGTACGGCATTGCGCAAACTACCACCACTCACCACAAACTTTCGGCTGGCGCCTGAAGGAGCCTGTGTCGCAGATTGCGTCCCTGTCAGGACGCGTTCTGTTCCGCTTTCGCTTTCCCAGGACTTCGTCCTGGGCTAATATCTCCCGCCGCCACGCGGCTGATGAGACGTTTTGTTCCACCGCCGCATCAATCGAGTCGCGACACAGACTCTGAACACCTTTTCCATCGCTGCTAAATTCCCACGCAAACGCCAGTAGCACGACGCCGGGCTAATGGGGTTTTCCTTCGCGCTAAGAACCCCTTCTCTGCGCGCTTAGATGCGGCGCGGGCCGCTGCGCGAACGTAAAATTCTCTACCGAATATTTTACGAATCTTCACTACTCTTTACGAATTCTCTGAACCCATCCCGCTACACTCGCTGCCAAGTTGGTTGAAGGTGTGCGCAACCGGCTCTTCTGATTTGCGAGGAAACCAGAGAGAAGCGGTCTATCAATTCCCAGGAGGTTCAATTCGTGCGTTTCTTTTTTTGCATTCTTTCATGTCTTTTGATTGCGGCCACTACGCTCCTTTCGTCGGGTTGCGGCAGCAGCAGCAATACAAATGCCCAGTTGCGAGCGCTCCAGGCTTCGCCAAACGAACCCACCACGATGAACGTTTTACTCGACGGCACGGCATTGTTCAGCAATCTGGCCCTTGGCGCGCCAAGTAATTACATGTCGGTAAGTTCCGGATCGCACACGCTGCAAGTTGAGCCGTCGAATTCCACGACTGCCGCGATCAGCCAGACCATCACTCTGACCGCCGCAACAAATTACACCCTGATTACGGGGAACTACGCCGCGAACCTTACACCCATGTTGCTGACGGACAGCACGACAGCTCCCAGTTCAGGAAACTTCAATTTACGGATTGCCAATGCGGCGGTGGAAGCAGGGTCGGTGGATGTTTACATTCTGCCTGCGGGCTCTGCGGGGCCGCCGGCGGGTGGCGTCACCCCGATCATAAGCGCTCTAGGATTCACGGCGAGTTCTACTTACCAATCGTTGGGCGCGGGATCGTATGAGATAATCGTTACCCCCGCGGGGTTTCCGGTGGTGCAGTACATCAATAGCGGATCGTTGAGTTTTGCTGCCGGCCAAAACCGTACGTTCGTCATTTTGCCGACCGCGAGCGGAAGCCTGGCATCGCTAACGTTAGCCGATTTGAAGTAATGTACGGTTGCGTCACTCGAACTATTGGACTATCAAGGTCACGGCAGTGGTTCTTGACGCCGAGCCTGATGTCGCGTCTATTGCAATCAGGTAAGTTCCGGCTGGTGTGCCGGTAGTAGTGGATGTGGTGGAACTCGAACCGCAGCCCGCCTGGAACAATATCATCGCGAAGAATCCGCCAAGAAGAAGTCCGATAAGCACGCGTCTTTTCCGCGACATCTTTACGCCGAAGCCAAGCCCGAGAAAAGCCATTCCTGATATTGGTAACCACGTGGCGTAGATGGGGCCGCTCACATGCCACAAGTTGCCGGTCGTGGTCACGCGCGCGGTGGTTGTAATTGTCAGGACGCTAGTCTGTGCACTCCCCACGAGACTGGGAATTGGATCGGTGGTCCACGCGGTGGTCGCGGGTGTAGGCAAGCCGGAAGCCGCCGAGAGCGAGATGCTGTCCGGAAAATTGCTGAAGGTCCCGGTAACCTGGAATGTAAAATTCGCGGGCACTCCCGCAGGAACAGTTATCGAAGATGGAGTCCCAGGCTCGACTACGATATTGAAATCCTGTACTGGCGCTGTGCTGCTG
>JBOGLB010000098.1:0-4993 GCA_050745965.1 Terriglobales bacterium
CTCGAAGGTGGTTTCCGAGTTCGGGTCTGGAATCCGGCTTAACATCTCTCGAGAGTTGAACTTCTCAAACGATGCAAATTCCCCCCTCCTGCCAGTGGTGACGGCTTTGGCAAGATCACCCGCAAAATCGCAAAAAAATAAAAACGGAGTACTGGTGCCAAATTCCTCTCCCATGAACAGTAAGGGCGGCGATGGTGAAAGCAATAGAATTGACATTGCGGCTTTCAGCGCATCTTCGCTCGTCAGCTTCAGGATGCGTTCGCCAAAAGCACGGTTCCCAATCTGATCATGGTTCTGAAGAAAGTTAACGAAACATAGCGGAGACAGTTGCGCGCTCGGCTCGCCGCGATTCGCTTCATGAAATTCGGAGTAGTCCCCTTGAAAGGCGAAACCCTGAGCCAAACAGCGGCCCAGTTGCGCAATGGCATCAGTCCCATAATCGCTGTAATATCCATCGGTTTCGCCGGTGAGCAACACGTGCAATGCGTGATGTATATCGTCATTCCATTGAGCAGTATATCGAGTAACTCGACCGTCGTTCCCGCAATCGAGGTAGTGAGACTCATTATCGCCATTTTCTAAAATCAAATGGATGTGGCGGTCCGCCCCAAAGCTTGCATGGACCTTCTCTGCCAGCTCGACAAGAATATCGGGACTGGAATCGTCCAGAATCGCGTGTACCGCGTCGAATCGTAATCCATCGAAGTTGTATTCCTCCAGCCAGTAAAGAGCGTTATGGATGAAGAAATCCCTTACCGTTCCGCTTTGGGGCCCATCAAAATCAATCGCGTCTCCCCAAGGTGTGCGATGGCGGCTGGTGAAAAACTGCGGCGCATATAAGTTCAGATAATTTCCATCGGGGCCAAAATGGTTGTACACAACGTCCAGAAAAACCATTAGACCCTTCGCATGCGCCGACTGTATCAGCCGCTTCAAATCCTCTGGACGACCGTACGCGCTGTCGGGCGCGAAGGGCAATACTCCATCGTATCCCCAATTGCGTTTTCCCGAAAAATCCGAGATCGGCATTAGCTCTATGGCACTAATACCAACACCGGCAAGGTACTCTAGCTTTTGCTCGACTCCGGCGAACGTTCCTTCCTGCGTGAACGCGCCCACGTGCAGCTCATACGTGACAGCCTCTTCCCATGGCCGGCCCTTCCAACTTTCATCGCTCCAATCGAACGATAATGGATTGATTACTTCGCTGGGGCCATGTACGTCATGAGGCTGGAAGCGTGAAGCGGGGTCGGGAACCTTTGCTCCGCCATCAATCTGAAACCGGTACAATGCGCCTGCATTGGCGGCATCGGTTATAAGTTCAAACCATCCGCTATCTTGTTTCAGCATTGAACAGACGAGAGGCGTCTTTCCTTCAAGGCACAAATCTACTTGCCTGGCCTTAGGAGCCCATAGTCGGAAACGGACGCATCCATCCTCGCGACATTCCGAACCGAACGGCATGATGTGCCTACGTTTCATGCCGCCGGTCTGTTTCGCGGACTTGATCCCTTTGTCTTTCGACCAACACCGCTAAAGAGCGGGCCTGCAATTCATAGATTCGTCCGGCGTCATAAAGAAGGCCGGGAGTGCGCGCGGTTTGGCAGGACGTATCCACCAACGCCACCCATACCATTCCACTCGCTACGGTTGGAAGCTGGAAATGAACCGGCTCGTGATGGGCATTCATCAGCAGAAGAAAGTTCTGGTCGGTGACGGGCTGCCCTCGCTCATCCTGCTCTTCCAGCCCTTCTCCCGCAAGAAAAACTCCCAGACTGCGGGCTGATTCGCGGCCCCATTCTTCATCAGTCATTTCGCTGCCGTCGGGTTTTAGCCAGAGAATGTCTTTTACTCCCACTCCCTTAATTCCTCGACCCTGAAAAAAATTACGTCGGCGAAATACTGGATGATTCTTTCGCAAGGTAATTACCTGACGAACGAATTTCAACAACTCAACGTCTTTGGATTCCTCGCTCCAGTCCATCCAGCTAATTTCATTGTCCTGGCAGTAGGCATTGTTATTTCCCTGCTGGCTATGGCCGATGGCGTCTCCCGCCAGGAGCATTGGCACTCCCTGCGAGAAAAACAAGGTCGCGATGAAGTTGCGTTTCTGCTGGGACCGCAAAGCCTTCACCGAAGCATCGTCGGTAATACCTTCCACGCCGCAATTCCAACTTCGATTGTTGTCGGTGCCGTCGCGGTTTCCTTCTCCATTCGCTTCGTTATGCTTTTCGTTATAGCTAACCAGGTCTTGAAGGGTGAAACCGTCATGTGCGGTTACGAAATTAATACTTGCATATGGACGCCTTCCACTCCGCGCGTACAGATCGCTGGAGCCGGTAATTCGGTAGGCGAGTTCTCCAATTTGCCCGCCATCCCCCTTCCAATAAGATCGAATAACGTCGCGGTAACGATCGTTCCACTCCGCCCACCCTACGGGAAATTTCCCGACTTGATATCCGCCCTCACCGAGATCCCAAGGCTCAGCGATCAATTTCACCTGCGAAAGAATAGGGTCCTGGTGAATGATGTCCAGAAACGCGCCAAGACGATCCACCTCGTGCAACTCGCGGGCAAGCGTTGCGGCTAAATCGAAACGAAAACCATCTACGTGCATTTCCAACACCCAGTAGCGCAGGCTATCCATAATGAGCTGAAGAACACGGGGATGCCGCATGTTTAAAGTATTTCCGGTACCTGTGTAATCCATGTAATAACGCGGCGTTTCGGGCGACGGCCGGTAATAGACCGGATTGTCAATACCTCGAAAAGACAAGGTCGGCCCCATCTGATTCCCTTCCGCAGTGTGGTTATAAACCACATCGAGGAGGACTTCGATTCCCGCGGAATGAAGCGACTTCACCATGGTCTTAAATTCGTTCAGTGAACCTGTTGCGGAGTAACGCGGTTCAGGGGCAAAAAAGCCGATGGTGTTGTACCCCCAATAGTTGCGTAATCCTCTTTCCACGAGGGAACGGTCATCAATAAAACAATGAACCGGCATTAATTCGACCGCGGTTATTCCGAGGTTCTTGAAATAATCAACGATCGGCGCCGTGGCGAGGGCCGCGTAAGTGCCTCGAAGCGCAGGCGGAACATCCGGATGTTTGAAGCTAAAACCTTTCGTGTGCACTTCGTAAATAATGCTCTCATGCCACGGAATACGAGGAGGACGGTCTGCTCCCCATGTGAAGGCCGGATCTGCCACGACGCCTTTCATCATCCCGGGCGCGCTGTCACGGCGATCAAAAGATAAGTCTTCGTTTCGATTACCAATCCGGTATCCGAAATGAGCATCGCTCCATTTGAGGTCGCCTTGTATCTGTTTCGCATATGGATCCAACAATAACTTGTGGGGGTTGAAGCGGAGCCCCTCCGACGGCTTATAAGGACCGTGAACACGATATCCGTATGGGAGGCCTGGCCGAGCTTCCGGAAGATAGCAGTGCCAAACCTGATCAGTTTGTTCCCGCAAAACTACACGATGAAGTTCACGACGGCTATTTTCGTCGAAAAGGCAGAGTTCGATGCTCTCCGCGTGCTCGGAAAAAATCGCGAAGTTAACACCTTCGCCGTCCCAGGTTGCGCCCAATGGGTAGGGCTTCCCAGGCCAGATTATGGGAGCTGTCTGACTAAGCAAAGAAAATCCTTACGAAACAGGAATGCAAATGAATCCGCAGTATAGACGCTATTACCGTAATTCGGGATGGATGCAACACGAATAACTTGTGCCCATGAGCTACGATCAGGGGAATACTGTATTTTTGCGAAGATTTTTAGAGAATCATGCAAGCCCGGTCACTCTCTGGCTTTATGATTAGGCTGAACGACGGCGGCACGAGTTTTTATCGTTTCCTCGTCTTAGACCCGGTCGAAGCCGAACGATGTCACACCGGATCACGCCGTCTTCGAGTTTTAGGTTGAGTAATCGGCATTAATGCGAACATATTCGGCGGTGAGATCAGTAGTGAGAAATGTAAGTGACGCGGATCCTCGCCGGAGCTGTATCCTGATGTCGCTCTCAGGTTTCGCCAGTTCCGCATGAGCCTGCCTCTCATCGAATGGGTTGCTGACTCCGCCGCGGCAAACCTTCTGCTTGCCAATAGAAATATCTACGCGGTTAGGATCAATGGGCAAGCCGGACGCGCCCATAGCGGCCAGAATGCGTCCCCAGTTAGGGTCGGCTCCGGCCCATGCCGTCTTTACCAGTAGCGAGCGCGAAATAGCGTTCGCTACTCTTAGGGCTTCGTCCCGGCTTCTGGCTTGCTCGATGTGGAGACGGACCACATGCTGAACACCTTCGCCGTCGGCAACAATCTGCCGCGCCAACGATTGGCAAATACTGAAAAGGGCGCCGCGAAACTTTTTAAGCGCCATGGGAGCCTTGAGGGATATCCCGCTCTCTCCTGATGCGAGAATCAGAACAGTATCGTTCGTCGAAGTGTCTCCATCAATCGAAATGCAGTTGAAGCTCTCTTCGCAGGCGTGCCTTAGACATTGTCTTAACTCGGATGGACTTGCGGCCACGTCTGCGAAAAATGTATACCAGCATCGTCGCGAGCTGCGGATGAATCATCCCAGCGCCCTTTGCAACTCCCGCGATCGTTGCTTTTTTGTTTCCCAGATTAAACGACGCTGCTGCCAATTTCGCCCGAGTGTCGGTGGTCAGAATCGCTTGCGCGAACTGACGAAACGCGTCATCGGTTGCGGCGGTCCTGGATACCAACTCAGGTAGCTTCGAGAGAATAAGTTGAGTTGGCAGAGGAATTCCAATAATGCCCGTAGAAGAAGGAAACACTTCTTCCCCACGCACATGGAGCAATCTTCCTACTTCGTCACAGATCGTCCTGCATGCTCGCACCACAGGCATGCCTGTAGCGCAGTTGGCGTTTCCGGAGTTAACGATTACAGCCCGGACACGGCCTCTTGTTCTGGTCAGAGACTCCCGTCCAACTCTGATGGGCGCGGCAACCACTCTGTTTTTCGTGAACAG
>JBOGLB010000099.1:0-5510 GCA_050745965.1 Terriglobales bacterium
TGCCCTGGAAGTTCTCCTCGTAATTATGCGGAGAATAGGGACCAGAGGCGGTCTCGAAAGTCGTGGGTGCGTCAAGAATGGTATCGTCGGGCCTCGCGCCCTTATCAATCGCCGCAGTATAGACGTAGGGCTTGAACGACGAACCCACTTGCCGCAAAGCCTGAGTGGCACGATTGAACTTCGAGAGATTAAAGTCGCGGCCACCTACCATTGCCTTGACGCTTCCATTCGCGTTATCAATAGCTATTAGCGCGCCTTGCGCGCCGGAATCCTCTTCCAGGCTTATGCCGAGCTTTTCCGAAGAGCTGAAGGAAAGGATTTTTACGTAAATGACGTCTCCCGGCTTAAGGATCTGCTTGATTGTCCTGTGCGTCCATGCTATTTCGGATTGAGTCAGGAGCGCACCGTACCGCCCAATTCTGACCTGGGCCGCGGATGGTGACGTGGATACCACCAGCGCGTGCATATAAGCGCCGGGTTCGGGATCGTCCTGCCAATCGGGGTGCTCGTAATTGGCGATAGAGACGCCATCCGCGAGCACGTTTTCCAAATGCCCCCGCCACCCGTGGCGCCGTTCGTAAGCAGCCAGGCCGTCTAGCACGGCTTGATGAGCTTCTTTCTGAAGGTCCATATCCAGTGACGTATAAACTCGCAATCCGCCTTCATGAACCTGATCGCTGCCATATTTGTTCTCCAGATAGCGGCGCAGTTCTTCAACAAAATAGGGGGCCAGAGAATTCGTATCGTGTGCGACATTCAATACAAGAGGTTGATTGCGAGCTGCGGTCGCCTCTCTCCGGGTAATCTTGCCATCCTCTAACATTGAATTGATAACCAAATTCCGGCGTCGCAATGCATGGTCGGGATGATTGATTGGAGAATAATAAACAGGCGCCTTTGGCAATCCGGCCAATAACGCGGCTTCGTCGAGGGTTAATTGCTTTGCTGGCTTGCTGAAATAAAACTCCGATGCCGCTTCAAAGCCATAAGTTCCGTGGCCGAGAGCTATTTGATTTGCATACAGGGTGAAGATTTGTGGTTTGGTGAACCGGCGCTCGATTTGAATGGCCAATAAAGCTTCCTGAATTTTGCGGCGGAAGGATTTATCCGGAGAAAGAAAGAGATTGCGCGCCAATTGCATGGTGAGGGTCGAAGCGCCCTGGGCTGTGCCTCCCGACTTAATATCGCGGTATGCGGCGCCTGCGATACGCCAGAAGTTAATACCGGAATGACGGTAAAAATCTTTGTCCTCAATGGAAACGAGGGCCTGCCGCAACACTGGTGGATAGTCGTCGTAGGATGCTACGACACGCCGTTGCAGCGCGAACGAACCAATGATGCGTCCCTGATCGTCGTAAAGTTCGGTGATCGAGTCAGGCCGGTAATGTTCCAACTCCTCAATCTCAGGCAGGTCAGTGGAATAAACGAGCATCAATCCAGCCGCGGCGCCCACAATAGCGGAGATCAAGACGAGGATCCCAAAGAACAGGTGGTTGAACAGCTTGCGGCGTGCAGGCTCAGTCTCGGGAACTGGCTCGGATAACAGGGGACTCATCGAGATTCACTTCAGAATAGCAGGATGGGTGCGGTGCAGGCCAGGAGGGACGCGGCCCACCTAGAGACCTGAAAGACGCGAGGGGCCTATTTGTCCGTTGCAAGGTGTGCCGGCCTAAGTGGTCCGATTCTTCAACACTTGGATAGCTTTTTCCAGTTGCAGATCCGGTTGGGCCGGAGCCTTCGTGTCGGCGGAAGGTACGGCATTTTCGTCCTCATCTGGAAGGCCGCTTTCATCGTCGGTGTCGGCCACAAGAACGTTGGGGGTTATCGCGGAGTCCTGAATTGCTTTGCCACTTGGGGTGTAGTACTTCGCAATGGACAAGATCAGCGCGGAGCCATCCTTCATTTCGATGACCTTCTGTACGGTGCCATTCCCGAAAGTCTTATCGCCTACGACGTCGCCGCGAGCATTTTCGAGAATCGCAGCCGCCACGATTTCGGCCGGCCCGGCAGTTCCTTTGTTCACCAGCACGACCAACGGGAGATCCGAAATGTCCTTGGAAGGATCGGCATTGAACGCCTGTCGCGGATACTTTTGCCCCTGTACGTAAGTGATGGTGCCGTGATTAAGAAACAGATTGGCAGCGGCAATGCCCTCGGATTCGTCGCCCTCGGCGCAGTTTCGCAGATCAAGAATCAGCTTTTTTGCCCCCGTCCTTTTCAACTCTTTCAATTTGGAGGCGATTTCCTCCACCTTTCCCTTGGTAAATGCGTCTACCTTGATTTCGGCGATTCCAGGCTCGATGGTCTTTTCGATGATCGGCGGAACTTCGACAACCGCTCGCGTGATTACCGTCTTCTGAGGTTCGGCACGATTCGCCCTTACCACCGATAGAGTCACTGTCGAGCCGGGTTCGCCGGAAAGCAGATTGTGAATCTCACCCAACGACATCTCCCTTGTGCTCTTGCCCTCGATCGCTTCGAGGATGTCGGTATCCTGAAGGCCGGCTTTATCAGCGGGACTGCCAGGAATCACAGAGATTACGGAAGCATAGCCAAAGCGCTTGGAAACCGCGGCACCAATATCTCCCTTGGCTTCGGTTTTGTGCGCCTTGTAGTCCTTGTATTCCGCTGGGCTGAGGTAACTGGAATTCGAATCCAGCGATTCCAACAATCCGTGCAAAGCCCCATTGGTCACCTCAGGGATGTTCGGCTCCTCCACGTATTCGCTGTGCACGCGCGACAGCACTTCGCTATAAACCTGAAGCTGACGATACGCGCCATCGTTGTTGTTGCTGGATGCGCGAACACCGGTCATTCCGCCAACAAAGGTAAAAAGTAATACCGCGGCAGAGGAAAGCAAAATTGCAGACTTAATTTTCATGGACATTCGATTCTATAACCCCGATGTGGATACTCCCGGCGGAAGCAGTTACCATTATATCTTTTTTGATGCAATCAGCCGCTGTTTTGGTGCCGGGAATTAAGTTCGAAGGTAACCGGACCCTAATCTTTCTGCCCGCAAAAGTCCTCTAACCGATGAAACCGAAGCTTTAGCGCTGACTTGGGGTCACGGACGAAGGGTCCGGCAAAGGCGACTTATCTCCTCCGTAAGGAGCGCCGTTCTGCCTGCTTGCGGTTATTCGGTAGTCCGTATAGTCAATGGTAAGAACCGCTGTCCCTCCCAGACGCACCTGGGTAACGGACTGGTTATGCGCAGGGAGCCAGAACTCTCCAATCTTAGTCCAGATATATTCAATTTTGGTTCGGCTTATCCAGAACGAAGGATTTTTGGCCGGTTCTCCCTCCATTTTAGTTACGGCGAAATCGGTCGCATCCACCCAGATTTTGCCGGCGTAAAGAAACTTGGTTTTCTGGCGCGGCTCTACGCCCAAAATATAAGAAAAACCGCGCGGGGAGGGCTCTCTTCCGATAAATGTGAATTTATAGTTCCGAGGGTTCAGATCAATACGCTCTCGGTTTTGCTTCTGGAAGGCTTCCTTTTCGCTATCCAGGAGTTTTAGCAGAACGCGATTGACTAAAAGCTTTGAGCCGCTCTCGGAGATAACTTTGAAGTCCTTCTTATCAGGAGCGGTATAAGTGAATTCGACTTCCAATTGAGCGGTATGTGTCCCCAGAAAGCCGTGATAGTCCAAATGATAAAGTCGTTTGCCACGGTAGCCGTGCAAATCTCGAGCCCGCTGATGGTTCGCCGCGACGAGCCTGGAAATTATAGTTTCTACAGGCGGAATCTGAGCCGGAGGATATTCCTCGGCTGATGTTACAGGAGCATGTGCCACCAGAAAGCACAATAGCGAGACCCACCCTGTCTGCCTGGCTTGAAGCGAGAGGGATGGTGTTTTCATGATGGTGAGTCGCAAGGGTCCTGCGCCGCCCCGGGGTTATAGGTGCGAAAGTTCATCCTGCTCTTCTTTCTTATCGTTATCGTAAAGGAATCTTCTTTCCAGGTAACGTCTCGCAAGTTCACGGCCGCCTAAACCGAATGCGATTGCAAGTCCCAGCATCAGGGCACCAAAAACCAAGCTAAATGCGACCAGCACCGTGCGCGCGGCCACTCCTATTTCCTCAAAACACATAGAGAGGGTAAACACCACGATCAAGGCGCGGACTGTGGCACTGATGAGGCGCGGGGACGGCAGATTGGCGTTCACCGCTGCCAATAGTGCCGCGCGAGAGAAGAAGCCGGCCCCCAGCAACCCAACGAACAGTAAAAACAAGCCTGCAAACAGACGCGGCAAGAATCCAAAAAAATTGGAGATATGTTCCTGCATGGGGACAATATCGAGTACTTTGATGCCGATCAGAATGAAGCCGAGCCATGCCAGCCAGAAAGCGAACTGGCTTAGTAGCTCAGAGGGCGCCGGAAGGGCAGCCTTATTGAGAAGTTGTGCTGCGCCAGCATGTTCCGATATTTTGTCAAAGCGAATCAGGCGAAGAACGCTGCGCAAGATGTACCTCAGCAGGTACGCAATAATCCAGCCCGCAACCACAATGATCAGCATTTCCAGCAGGTGCGGCAGGAAGTGCGCGGCACTTGCCAGAATTTCTCGCGTGGCCCGGGTTAACTCGGTAACAATCAAATCCCACATTTTGTCCTCACTTCCTTTTATTCCATATTTCGAGGAGATACGGCTTGAGCCGTTCAAAGGTCTGGCAGAGATTCTCGCCACTTTTCTCAACATCCGCGGCCGTTGAATCACGATTCTCGATCAGGAATGTGTAGGTTTTGCCGCGATACAGAGGCGCCAGCGCCTGGATCACATGATCCGGGCTGATGACCTCCTGATGGTAGGCAGCAGCGAATTCATAGACCGTCCGGACCCATAAATCATCGGAGTAGCGGAAGTTATCTTCTCCGGCCGTCGCCGCCTGGACCAGTTCCGTCAGAGTTAAGGGAGAAAGAATGGAGCTCAATATCGGGTTCAACTCCTCCAGGCCATGAACAAACATTTGATATAAACGCTTCCGGTTCACACGAACAGGTTCCATGCTCACTTCGCCGTCCGCAGCCGTGGCGGTTATCGTTTCCGCCGCAACGTTCGCGAGGCACTCCGGAAAATTCTTTCCTAAAGCCCAGAACAGCACCCCCACACTCTGCCTCAACGCGAGTACCAGATCGCCTGAAGAATGGTCAGTCCGCGGCCTGGGGCCGAGAAACGACTGAGCCAGGCGAAAGCCGCCAGCGATCGCGGAGATGACAAAATATGTTTCGGCTCCATTTTGCGTGGCGGTCTGTGACCAAACATCCAGCTCGAGGAAAAAGCTGGCGAGCCGCCCCGAAAAAGCGAAATCTGCCGGATGAGGTTCGCGGACCGGGTTGCAATAAAGGGCGCGAGTCATCGGATAAACAAGAT
Organism: Terriglobales bacterium; assembly: GCA_050745965.1. GTDB lineage: Bacteria > Acidobacteriota > Terriglobia > Terriglobales > Acidobacteriaceae > PALSA-188. The sequence continues at coordinate 5,373 of JBOGLB010000099.1, forward strand.
TGCGCACCCGTAGTCCGTCGACCTTGTTCCTGCGATAGATCGGGGTGACCATGTCAACATTGTCATGGCTGACGGGCCGCAATAATCGCTCGATCCATTCGGGCTCAATGCTGACGGACTCCGGCGAAATCACTCCAC
>JBOGLB010000100.1:0-2875 GCA_050745965.1 Terriglobales bacterium
TGGCCTGCCTGCGGAGCGCAAATGGATCTTTCGATCCCGTGGGCTGCAATCCTAGAGCGAACATGCCGACGATTGTGTCAGCTTTGTCGCCTAGCGACAAGACTGCTCCCTCGACGGTTCGCGGGACGGCGTCTTCCATTGACACTGGTTTGTATTGGTCGTAGACGGCGTCGGCGATGGCCTGGCGCGTCGCGTTCGACATGCCATGATCCAGGTCCTGGGCGCACGCGTAAAGGCCACCGACGATTCCTTGCAGTTCGGTGAACTCTTTCACAAGTTCGGTGGTGAGATCGGTCTTTGCCAGCATGGCTGCTTTGTGGACGACTCCTGGACGCACGGGCATGCCACTCTGGCGAATGATCTCGCACAACCAACTGCATAAACGTTGGACACGGCGAGTCTTATCGTAATAACTGCCGAGATCTTTCTGAAACATTACGTTCTTGAGCCACTGAGCCCGCTCGCGTAGAGGATGCTTCTGATCGGTTTGCCAGAAGAAGCGCGCATCATTAAAGCGCGCTCGCAGGACACGTTCATGACCGTGACGGATAATGCCGTTTGGATCGCCATCGGCATTGAGGACGGCGAGGAAATGCGGCAGCAGCTTGCCCTTCGCATCTTCGACTGCAAAATATTTTTGATGATCGCGCATCACCGTGACCAAAACTTCTTCGGGAAGCTCAAGATATGAATTGTCGAAATTACCGAGAATGGCCGATGGAAATTCGGTCAGATTGACAACTGCATCCAGAAGATTCTTGTCTTCGCGCCAACGCGCCCCAGGAATCGCGCGGGTTGCCGCATCCAATCCTTTGCGAATTCGGTGTTCGCGCTCGGAGCGGCCTAACACCTTCGCCTCGCGGAGAGCTTCGACATACGCATCACCGGCGCGCGGAATTTTCACTGCATGGTTGGCAAGGATACGATGGCCGCGAGTTTCGTTGCCCGCAATCAATCCGAAGAACTCGAGCGGTATTACCTCATCATCGAGCATTGCAACCAGCCATCGGACGGGCCGCACAAAGCGCTCGGAGGACTTGCGCCAGTACATATTCTTGGGCCAATAAATCGAGGCGATTTCTTTGGGGAGAAGTTCGACTAACACCTCTCGCGCGCTCTTGCCTTTATTCGTGGCCGTCGCCGCGACATATTCACCTTTGGGGGTCGAGATTTTCTCGAGTCGCGAGACTTCGACACCGGCTTTTTTAGCGAAAGCGTGAGCCGCAGGAGTGGGTTGACCGTCTTTGAAAGCAATTTTTAGCGATGGGCCAGTAAGTTTCTCTGTTGTGTCGGGCTGCGCGTGCAAAATTTGGGGGGCGAGAACCCCGAGTCGGCGAGGTGTATCGAACGACGCGATAACGCTATGCGTGGAAAGTTTTTCCCGCTCAAGCAACTTGCTGACACGATCGCGGAGGTCAAGAGACGCCGCTTCGATCATTCTGGCGGGAATCTCTTCGCATCCGATTTCTAAAAGAAAATCTGGCATGGTCGTGTTTAATTTGAGGGATGGTGGCCCTCGGCGGTTCATTGTGCGGAGCGAAGTTACGAAATCGCGGGCATCGCTTCCCTCTTCAACCTATGATTCTTTGCGCTGACGGGTTCTTCCTCGCCTGGCGAATTTGAGGGCTCGCCCTGTTGATCCACCCAGGCCTTTGCGATTCCGACTGCCAGCGCTCGCACCCTTGCGATTATCCCGACGCGCTCGGTGACTGAAATTGCACCTCGTGCGTCCAGGATATTAAAAAGATGCGAGCATTTCAGGCAGAGATCGTAGGCGGCCAGCAAGGGGAATCGCGTCGTTCCTTCTGCTTCATTTTCATGGGCAATCTTCTTATTCATCGAGGAGAATCCGGCCATCAGCGTCGCGCATTCATCTTCGTACAGTTCGAAATGCTTCCATGCCTTCTGGCTGTCCGCAGCCTCGAAATTGTAAACCGAGAATTGTTGTTCGTCGGCAAGGCGCACGTCGGCGTATGTGGTAACGCGACGAGTTTCCGGATCGCGTGCCCACACGATTTCGTAAATGCTGTCCACGTCTTGAAGAAATGCGGCGATTCGCTCCAGTCCATAGGTCAATTCCGCTGAAATTGGATTCAGGTCAACGCCGCCACATTGCTGAAAATAAGTGAATTGGGTAATTTCGAGACCGTCGAGCATCACCTGCCAACCGATGCCCCACGCGCCCAGGGTCGGCGATTCCCAATTGTCTTCTTCGAATTTGAGATCGTGCTGGCGAAGATCAACGCCGATTGCGGCTAACGATTCCAGGTAGAGCTCCTGCACATTTTCCGGTGGCGGTTTCAGAATGACTTGCAACTGTGTGTGCTTGTAAAGACGATTGGGATTTTCGCCATAACGGCCATCCGCGGGGCGGCGCGAGGGTTGAACATATGCCACTTTGTAAGGCGCGGGGCCAAGCACGCGCAGAAATGTTTCGGGAGCCATAGTCCCAGCGCCGACTTCAACGTCGTACGGCTGCTGGAGGATGCATCCTCGCTCGGCCCAGAAAGATTGCAGCCGCAGGATGAGCTCCTGGAAGGTGAGCGGGTTGGGTGCGGCTGAGTTCATGTGGTTAAGAAAGTATGTTGAGCGATTGGCGATTGGCCGGCACGCTGACAGGGCACCACGGCTATGGAACTCCAAATCGCACCGTGAGAACTGCGCAAGTTAATAACGATTGTAATGGAACGAGCAAGTTTGCGGGATTGGTCAGGCGAATTGGAGCCGTTTTAGCTTGATACGGTCGGCGCGTACCTGCGCGACATCGTAATGCGCCTGCTGGGTAAGCCAGGTTTCGGCGCTGCCACCGAACACCTTGGATAAACGGACCGCCATTTCGGGGGAAATCCCGCGCTTCCCGTTCACTAGCTCGGAC
>JBOGLB010000101.1:0-4548 GCA_050745965.1 Terriglobales bacterium
TGTTGAACGATAAAGGACTGGCGACATTTGGCCAGGTCGAATCCACATGCGGCGTGCCTGACAGCCCTGACATTGCCGGACGGGAAATGCTACAGCCCGCATGGGAGAAGACTTCTTTCGTCACACAATTTCTAGCCAGAAACGCAATCGGAAATGCTCCGGCGCGCGCTCCTCTGCTGATAATTCTCGGCGGAAGCAACACGCTCTTCTCGGCATCTCTCACAACTCAGGTCGTGGGACAAATGTGCCGGCTGCATGATCACGTGGTACTCGATGAGTTTCCAGACATTGATCCCGGAAGCGTGCTCGGGACTTCGGTGCGAGATCAGATGAACTGGATTCAAGCGCGATTTGCCGGCAGGCCTGAGGCCTCCAATTGCAAATGATCGAGCATCGGCTACGGCATAACTCGCGTTAGTGCTGCCACACATGCAGGAAAAGCGCCACTCCCAGTGGATGCGAGCCATAAGTCTGTCTCAGAACCTCTGGCACTCCGTACCATGTCGCCTGGCCGCCTATCGCGGTTGAAAGATGGGGTATGTGTCCTACTTCCCTGTCGTAACCTGCGGTGTATGCCTGCACTCGCGCAAAATATTTTTCAGTGAAACCGGGCGGAAACGGATTTTCTCCCAACAATAATTCGTTGGTGCGGTCAACATTTTCAATACGCGTCCAAATACGATTCTTGTTCTCGAAACGCAGCGTGGATTCAAGCAAATAGCCGTTGCCGACGTTTCCGTCCAATAAACTTTGATTTCGTCCCCACAGTAGCAGAGACGCTAAATTTCCGTTGTGAATTGGGAGGTTGTACATCACCGAGGCGGTCATGCGGCGCAAATCTTCCGCGGGCGCTAATGCCTCAGGACTATGCATCTGCGCAATGGAGTATTGAGCGCTCCAGTTTTGGCTAGGATTGAATGTCACTCGGGTTGACCAGGAATCAATCTTGCCGGAATCCAGATCCCACCGGTATTCGTCGGGTTCCCGTCCATGAAATCCTGAGGCCTCCAGCCGAATATTCTTGTGAGTAATTCCAACCGTAATTACATCGTCGGAAATGTGGGTTGAGTCCTGAAGATGGTGCCCGAGCGCGGCAAGAGGATTCTCCGACGCAGAGGCCCGGTGAGGATAAGCAACCGGCCCCATCGCCGGATCACCCATTGGAGCGCCATAGAGCGAAAGCATGGTGCTGTCGCTCAGCTTGTAGTCATAGAGCGCCGCCAATTCCATGAAGAAATCGTGTGGATGCTGTCCATCCACGATTGGGCGCCCGAAAGCGGTCTCGCCTTGCTGAAACAGTTCCGGAAATTGGCGTTGCGAAATCGTTGCGGGTTCAAGACTCAACATGGTTCGCAGCGTGAGAGTGCCATTGCCAAACTTGCGCCGCGCCATTGGCATAATCCAATTCGTTGAATACAGTTTATCGGCGCCGCGCGGTCCCGATTGCTGAATATCAGTTAAAAGAAATGTGCCGTGAAACATAAAGGTCCAATTCCCTTTCGTCGTCATAAGCATTTCAAAAGGGGTTGAGTTCGGCTCCGCATCGGTTCCCGAGGTCGCGTGCTTCTGGAGCAACTCAGTGAGCGAATGGGATTGCATGTTCATTCCCTGGCCGGTCGTTTCTTCGTTGGACATTCCAGATCTACTCGTTCCTGAATCACTCATTCCGCTCATGCCGGGCATGTTCATCATTGACTGGCTCTGCTGATTCGCCGCGGACGTATCCATGTTGTCATGAGTATCCTGCGCGACCGACTGCATAACGGCCACCAGCAAAAGTCCCAAAATAATTGTGATAGATCGCATCTGTCACCCTAGTCGTGGTTGAAACGCAATGAATGGGCGGCTCAGCGAACGGAAACCCCGCTCATTGCCAAGGCATTTCTTTTTGCGATTCGAGGTTCTATATCCGAAGGGAGGCAGCCGGTGGCGGAGCGCCGAAAAAAGAAAATGGAGTGGTCATTAAAGCTTCGTGTGGATCACGCGTTTCGTCCGGTTGGATAGAACCGTCGTATGAATAATCGCATTCATTCTGTGCTGACGAATACGCGGGCAAACCCGAGGGACTGTGACCGATCACGCAGCAGCGATGATCCACAGGCATTCTGCACGGCGCTCCGTGCCCACACTGGTGACACATGGCTGGGACCGATGCTGCCGATCCCAGGAGCGTCCGGCTGCAAAAGAGCAGCATGGCGCACAACAGCAAAAATGCTACCGATTTTGATGCGGACCGAATCACTACCAAAGATTATGATGCATTAAGCAATAGCGGCTGCGAATGGTTCCTTCCGGCAGGCGAATAAACTACGAATGTCCGCCGGCGTTGCGCTGAGTAGGAAATCTTGCGCCGTTCGTCCGACTCAGTGACCTAACATGTGCTCCTTTTGTAACTTGGAGCCGACGCACTCGTTCTCTAGAGTTGAAGCAGCGAATGCATTATCTGGTAAGGCTTTCGGCCCCCTACGTGCATCTAACTGATAGAGAACTCGAATACGGCGACTTGGCGTGGAATTTTTGGACAACTTCGGAATGAAATACACACGTTTTTTTTGGCTTGCGGCGCTTCTGATCGTGACCGGCTTGCCTCTCGCGTCGCAGACATCGTATGTGTCCCCCGGGACTGCCGTGTCGGTTTCCGCGCCTGCGCTTGAGGTTGGTCAGCCCAGCGACTCGGTCCTCACCATCAAGAAGCGTGTGGACGAAGTCCACGTTCTGTTTATCGCCACAGACCGGCATGGGAAGTTTGTCCGAAACCTGAATGAAGACGACTTCGCGTTCCTGGATGACAACAAGCCCCCGCAGTCAATTAACAATTTCCTTCGTCAGACCGATTTGCCGCTTCAACTCGGTTTGCTTGTGGACACGAGTGGCTCGGTTCGAAGCCGCTTCGATTTCGAGCAGGAAGCCGCCACCAGTTTTTTGCAGCACACATTACGCGCCAACTACGATAAGGCATTTGTGACGGGTTTTAGCTCGCACAGCCATCTGGCGCAAGATTTCACTGATAATGTGGCCCTGCTTTCTCAGGGGGTGAATAGCCTGCGATCCGGTGGAGGCACGGCCCTCTACGACGCTATTTACCACGCGTGCCACGACAAATTCATGAAGAGCAAAGATTCAAGTGACCGCCCGACACGGCGGGCAATCATTGTCGTTAGCGACGGCGATGACAATCAAAGCGAGGTCAGCAAAGCCCAGGCGATCGAAATGGCGGAGCGTGCCGAAGTTATCGTTTATGCGATTTCGACCGACGACAGCGGATTGATTCTACGTGGAGACAAAGTGCTTCAGGACCTCGCCGACGCCACCGGCGGACGTGCCTTTTTCCCATTTAAGATGAAAGACGTCAAGAACGCTTTCTCCGCCATTGAGACCGAACTGCGCAGCCAATACGTAGTGTCATATCTTCCCGCCGATTTTGATGCGGATGGGCGTTACCGGTCCATTCAAATCACCGCACTTAAAAAGGACCTTCAGGTTCGCGCTCGCAAAGGCTACTACGCGCCCCGGCGATAGCATCCTATGTCTTGCACCAGTGACGCTCTAAGGCATAACCTCGCCTTTTTGGACGGTCCGCGGTGTAGAATTTAATTGGCATATGCCTTGGATGGTCCCGAAATCCCATGAATAGCAGGAACCCAAAACTCATTTCCTTCGGCGCATTGTTGGGATTTTTGCTGCTGACGCTTCTGAGCTTTGGAAGTCAAAAGCCTTCGGCGGGCAAGACCTCCAACCAGCCCCCGGCAGCCCCGCCATCGCAGCCGATTGTGCAGCAGCAAGTTCAGCCCGCCCCACCATTGCCGGAGCAGATGCCCGCGACGGCTCCGCAAGTAACATTTAAGAGTGGCGAGTTGACCATAGTGGCCAGGAATTCGAGCCTTGGCGCGATTCTGCAAGACGTTGAGACCCAAACGGGAGCAAGCATTGATATGCCGGGAACTCCGTCAGACAGGGTCGTAGGACAGTTCGGTCCCGGGCCGGCGAGAGAAGTTCTAGCCTCCCTGCTGAATGGGTCTCATTTCAACTATGTTCTTCTGGGATCGCCTCAAAATCCGAACGCTCTCGAAAGGGTAGTACTTATTGCCAAGTCTTCCGCCCCAGAGGACACCACTCCCCCACCACAGGCGGCTTCTGCCTTTCCATCCGCTTTGCCGCGGCAGGGCACGTTTGTCGCTCCGACGGACGATTCCGACGATACGAGCTCCCAAGACAACAGCGATGATATGACTGCGCAGGATCAAAGCACAGGCGATCAAGCAGCGGACCAGAACAATGGAGACCTCAACGCCCAGCCTGCCATCAAGACTCCGCAACAGCTGCTTCAGGAATTGCAGCGGCAGCGCCAAGTTCAGCAGCAAGGCGGAGCGCAGGGTACACCGCCGCAACTCCCAGGTCCACAAGTGAAATAGATTGAGTTCGCCGATTGTGAGAATTTTAGTGACGGCTATGTGCGCGTGGCGAGGTTAGTCTGCACCCACCTGAGATTCGTGGGCGACGAGCGTCAATGTGCCTATCCTGGCAGGCGACGAATGGTAGGAGACTCCC
>JBOGLB010000102.1:0-3152 GCA_050745965.1 Terriglobales bacterium
CTCTACGGCAGCGTCCTGGCCAACGATCTTTCGCCGGAGGGCCGCTTCAAACTCCCGCGCGTCGGTACTTCGGCGTGTCGGGTCCAGAGTCGTGCAAGCAGCGGATTTCATAAGAATCGGTCCCTCGTTGCTCTTTTCCGGCCCCCTGTTGGATTGCCGGGAAAAGCGTCCAACTTGCTTCTCTACCGAAGGTGACACTATTTGTCGCCCCGGAGCCTGCCGTTCGCTATGACCTAGTGCAAATCCGTCGCCATCCTCGTATGCTGTGCTCATAACCATTCCCTTCAACACTTAGATGCAACAGACGGCTCAACTGAGACACTTACGCCCGCACGGAACATCGTGTAAAGAGAAAGAGTTCGGTCACCCTCGGGACTTGGGATCCCCGACCGCCCCGTCGCAGCCCGTTGGCAGTGGCCTGACGTAACTGGCAGCGAGTTAGCCTCCCCGATAGCATTCGAGGGAAAAACAAGTTCCTATTGGAGAAAACTTTGCGCCGCTTTGCTCTACTTTCCGCCTTGGTCGTGATGTTCCTCTGCCTCAGCTTTGTGCTCTTCCACGCGGGCTTTCCCCTGCCCAAAGCAACCGCTCAGACTGTGCCGTCACTAGTCGGGGTCGCCGAACCTGCTCGCCCGGCCACTCCCAACTCAGCGGATACCCTGCCAACGGCTGTACAACCGTTGGGGACAACCATGTATGTGACCCGCCGAGGAGATACGATTACGACTGTCGCACACCACTTCATTTCCCAAACCTCTTACCTCACATCCACGGAGCTGATTGAAGCTATTCGAAAAGCAAATGGCGACCTTCGCGGGAACTCATTCAAGGCTGGCCAATCTCTGGTTGTGCCGGGAATTCTGGCTGGCCCGGTCACCGAAAAATCTATCCCGGTGTCGCGGGACTTTGAAACCCGGGCAATTTATTTAACTGGACTGATGGCGGGCAGCGACCATGGTTTGCGAATCATTCGCCGCTGGAGAGAACTTGGCGGCAATGCTGTTGTCTTCGATGTGAAGGATAGCGACGGTTCCATCAACATTCCATTCGATAATCCCCTGGCTGGGGCACACCACATCACAATTCGGGACTTGCCGAAGTTTACTCAATTCCTGCATTCGCAAGGCATGCATGCGATTGCGCGCATCGCCATTTTTCGCGACGAACATCTTGTCGTGGCGCATCCGGAACTTGCGGTGAAATCGAAGCGCACCGGGCAGCCCTGGCGCGAGAACGGCAAGTTGGTTTGGACCGATCCATCCCAGCCCCAGGTTCAGGCTTACGACATAGCACTGGCCATGAAGGCCGCAGAGGCAGGAGCCGACGAGATTCAGTTCGACTACGTTCGCTTTCCCGCGGAGGGCGACCAGAAAGACGCGAGCTTTCTTTTTCAGACGAGGCATCCCGGATGGCAACGGTCAGATGTGATCACCGACTTCTTAAAACATGCCTATGCAGAGATTCATCCCACCGGCGTGCTGCTTTCGCTGGACGTTTTCGGGATCATGGCATGGCAGAGGCCAGTGGATTTGGCTCACACGGGCCAGGATATTGTCGGCATGGCAAAGTACTGTGATGTACTGTCGCCCATGATTTATCCGTCGCATTTCTTTGGCATGGATGGCATTGCACATCCGGGAGACGCGCCCGAACATTTCATAGGTGAGTCCATGCAACGGTTTGAAAAGATCACTCAGGGCAGCGGAGTCGTGATTCGCCCTTGGCTGCAAGCCTTCGCGTGGCGTACTAAAACGTACTCTCCGCAATATATAGAGACTCAGGTATTGACGGCGAAGAATGAAGGCGGCATCGGCTTTCTCTTCTGGAACGCAAATAACGACTACAGCAAGCCCTACGCGGCCATGCCCGAGATGAGGGCGGCGAAAGGAAAGTATCTTCGAGGTGACGAATTGCCGGGAACGTTGAGGCCCGGACTTGCCGCGTCAGGAACGGCTAATTCCAGCACTTTAGTTCACTAGGGAATTGTTCGGAACTACGGGAATACACCCCCGGGGATTGCTCAGCGGTCCTTCAGCCTGATTACAAATTTCAGGCCCGACCAGATTTCCGTCACTGCGCATACCTTCACGTCCACGAGGCCCGCGTCAAGACCAATCGCTCTCACGACGTTTCCGTCTAGATCGGTAGGCACTCCCGAGCTTTTCTTCGGCCAACTCACCCACAACATCCCGGTCGGAATTAACTTTCTTGAATATTGACAAAACCGCTTCTCCAACTCAGCTCGGCTTTTCACAAAGATCATCGCAAAATCGAGGCGGTCGCTCGATACTTCGCATTTTGTAAACGCCTCTCGCATCTCGGCGTTAACGTCCGCCGGAAAATTGACAAGAGCGATGCGGAAGTGGTCTTTGATGCCGAGTTTCCTTGCTAAAGGGGTTCCAGAATATCCCGGCATAGGGCTAGTTGGTTGGAGCGTAGTAACCGTGGCGGCTGCGCACGTGCAATCCCTTGCGATTCTGGGCAATAATTTCTATTGAGTGAAATTTCCCGTTCGGAACCAGGTTTACCGGCGTATAGGCGAGTGCGTATTGGCTGCGAAGCTCGTTCTGAATTGCGGAAAAAGCGTTACTTACTTCGGTGATCTGGAAAGGAAAATAAGCTCGTCCACCGGTGGCGTCCGCGATTCGCTGCAGGACTTTGTCGCCGCGGCTTCCGCTTCCATTGATGTTAGTGCTAATCGCGTAAACAATCACTTCGGCCCGCTCGGCCATTTCTACTGCCTCTTCGCGGGTAACATGGCTTTGATTGTCGTCCCCATCGCTTAATAGAATGATTGCTCGCCGCACCGGCCCGGTCTGAGGCTCCTTCATTAGCTTGTCGCGACACGCAAAATACAGTGCATCGTACATCGCCGTGCCTCCACCCGGCCTCAGGCTGCGAACACCGTTGGAGAGAGCATCTGTATCGTCGGTGAAGTCCTGCGTAACCTCGGGGGTGACGTCGAATCCCACGACGAAAGCCTTGTCATATTTCGGGCGGATAGTTTCATTAAGAAATTCGATCGCAGCCTGCTGCTCAAACTTAAAACGATCTCGCACCGAATTGCTGGCATCCACGAGCAGACCAACCTGTAGGGGTAAATCGGTTTCGCGGCGGAAACTGCGCACATCACGGGCGGGCTGCTGATCGTC
>JBOGLB010000103.1:0-3286 GCA_050745965.1 Terriglobales bacterium
TCAAAACATGTCCACAGCAACTGATAAGCCAGCCAGAGTGAAGTCCCAAACATCAGGAACGCCCAGAACACCCGGCTTCTTCCTCGATTTGCAAGCACATTAGGCAGGAACGACAGCGTGCCCGAAAATAGAAGCAGGCACTGTATAACGTCGCTGACAGAAGCCAACCCAGAGCCCGAAGGCAAGATAAGCGAGACCATCGCCTGGACAAAAACCAGGCTGATGGCGACGAGTAGCCAGATCCGGGAGCGCACTGTCATACTATTCAAGTCAATTCTAGAGACTTTGGTCCACAGATAACTGTTACTGAAGTCACTCGGGTAGGAAGGATTCGGCAACAGGGAACTCAACTGCCGGACGGTTGTAATATAGAGGTATATCTTGATCTTGCCGCGGAATGACGATTAATATCCCTCGCATAAGCACCTTTAACTCGGTTTAATTCATTGCCCTTTCAACCACTTCGTCATCGCTTTCTTTGGAGACTTCGGGCTCCCATGAGTCCCGAGGAAGTCCGCCGAATCGAACGTTGGCTGGCGACCGCCCGGCTCTTTCTTGCCACCGCCGCATTAGTAACCGTTTGGATGGATCCCGACCAAATTCGCTATTCATTATGGGCCCAGGGCTTACTTGCCTTTTATTTAGCTCAGAGCGTAGTGATCATCCTGCTTTTGCGCCGTCGCAAGAAGTCAACGCCCGCATTCAGGCTTCTTGTTCACAGCGCCGATGTGATATGGCCGGTTCTCATTTCAATATTTGCCACCACCCAGGGAAATCCATTCTTTCTATTCTTTGTTTTTGTCATCGCCGCTTCGGCATACCGATGGGGCCTATGGGAGACCGTCGCCACAGCTACGTCTTCCGTTGCGCTGCTTTGGATCGAAAGTGGAATTTTTTACACCGGAGTGACCACTCATCTGGACGAATTCTTTCTTCTGCACCACATCCCTTTGCTCAGATTAGACATAACTCAGTTTGAGCCGAAGCGGCTTTTTATGCGTTCCATCTCCCTTCTGGTGATGGGTTTTCTTCTCGGGTATCTGGCCGAACAACAAAAGCAACTGCGTGCGGAAAAGGCTGTGATAGCTCGAGTCCTCGCCAGAACGCGGGTCGAAGTGGGGTTACGCGCGACGCTTCAGGACATCATGGGCGAAATGTTGGCGATGTACGGGGCAAAGAGCGCCATTATTGCGTCCCAGGAAAATAACAGCCATCATTTGTTCCTCGGCGAACTGCGGCTGAACGGCTCTGATCCTTCCGAATTCAGGTGGCTCGAGGCCGGAATGTCCGGGCGCGACATGTATCTGTACGACGACCATGAGACGACGGCCTTTTTTGCCGCCGGTACTCAAGCTGGGAACGAGCAGTTGTCCGTCCTTGGATTGAATCGAAACGGCGAGCGCATCCCACATATAACTGCGTCGTTCCTTGACCGCTTGAGATCCCAGCACAAATTCAAGAGCCTCATTTCAGTTGCGTTCCTGTTTGGCCGCGAGTGGTCAGGGCGCATTTTTCTTTTCGATCCCTCGTTAACTGGCGACACTGAAGAGGAGCTTCGCTTTCTACAGGAATTAGTTCGCCAGGTCGGTCCCGCAGTCTATAACGTCTATCTCCTAAGCCGGTTGCGGACTCGGGCCGGAGCGCTCGAACGGGCGCGTTTTGCCCGCGAGTTGCATGATGGCGCGGTACAATCTTTGATCGCGGTCGAAATGCAGGTGGACGTGCTGCGCCGCCAGTCCACAACCAACTCCGAAATCGTTACCCCGGAACTAGGACGGATTCAGGGTCTGCTTCGCGAAGAAGTCTTGAAACTGCGCGAATTAATGCAGCAGATGAAATCGCTGGACGTGGATTCCAGGCGGCTGCTTGGATTTATCACCGATACCGTCGAAAGATTTCAGCGTGAGACCGGGATTTCGGCAAGGTTCGTCACCAGCGTGGAAGAGCTGAAAATGCCACAACCAGTTTGCCGTGAAATCGCGCGCATAGTTCAAGAGGCTCTGGTCAACGTCCGAAAACATAGCAGAGCCAGCCAGGTAGTGGTTCGTTTGAATAGCGCCGCTGAGCGTTGGCAGTTGATCATCGAGGATGATGGTGCCGGGTTTTCTTTCGCGGGTCGCTTTACCCATGCCGAATTGGACGATCAGGGAAAAGGCCCTGTCGTCATCCGGGAACGTGTGCGTTTGATAGAAGGCGAACTCACGTTAGAATCAACTCCTGGCCGTGGATCGCGTTTGGAAGTAAGTATTCCACAACAACGGGAAACCGCTTATGGATAGTAAGAAACAGCCCATTCGTATCGTGATTGCTGATGATCACCCAATTTTTAGGGATGGTTTGCGTCGCCTTCTGGAAGCCGAGTCCGATTTAAAAGTGATTGGCGAGGCTTGCGACGGCGCTGAAGCGGTGAAGCTTGCCCGTCAGCTCAAACCCGAAATCCTTCTCCTCGATCTGGCGATGCCCCGCCATCCGGGACTGGAGGCGTTGCGCGAAATGAGCTCGGCAACCTCTCCAAACTCCGTGCGGGTCATACTGCTCACCGCCGCCGCTGAGAAAAATCAAATTGTGGAAGCTTTACAGCTCGGTGCGCGTGGAGTTGTGCTGAAAGATTCTGCCACCCAGTTGCTTCTCAAAAGTATCCATGCCGTAATGGCTGGCGAATACTGGGTGGGCCGCGAGAGTGTTTCTAATCTGGTCCAGTATCTGAGAAATTTAGTTGAATCTTCCGGCGAGGACGCCCGCAAGAGAAAATTCGGCCTCACCCCTCGCGAACTGGAAATTGTCTCCGCGGTTGTTGCCGGCTACTCAAACAAGGAAATTGCCGAATACTTTAAGATTAGTGAAGATACCGTAAAGCATCACCTGAGCAATATTTTCGACAAACTCGGCGTTTCCACCCGCCTCGAACTGGCTTTATTTGCCGTCAACCAGTCCCTACCCTTAAAGCCAATCGTCTGAATTCATTCCGGAAGCTACTCATCCACATGTCCCATATGGGCTTTGCCTAATAAACCCATATAGATAGCCATTTTTTAGGGCAGACGCGAGACTTTTTGGGCATCCGGGCAAGTGCAAGTTGGTTGCTTTCCAGCAGCAACGCGATAACGTCCGTTTTTGCTCTGTGAAGGAACAATGAAAAAACCGTTTTGTTCGCCTATATAGCAGCGATTAGCTATTTCCAATCTGCGTTCTTGTCTAGGCTCCATAGCTCACCTACCTAGACAGTATATTACTAATTAGATATATAGTCGTCAAGGGATATATTTGACGGTATATACTTTTGTGG
>JBOGLB010000104.1:0-2406 GCA_050745965.1 Terriglobales bacterium
GGATGGACACGCGGGCTACTCCGACCCACTGGATGAGCAGACGTTCAGCGTTAACACCATCAACTTCCTCGAAGCTCAGCCCTCATGGAGCAGCACTGCGGTCGTGATCCTTGACGACGATTCCGACGGATGGTACGACCACCAGATGGGACCAATCATCAATACATCCACAGGAATGGCTGACGCTCTGACTGGACCAGGCGCTTGCGGCACCGCGGAGACGTCTTTGCCCGGAGTCAATCCCGCCGACACGCATGCTCTCGGGCGCTGCGGCTACGGTCCTAGACTGCCTCTGATGGTCGTCTCGCCTTGGGCGAGGCAAAACTTCGTTGACAGCACGGTGACCGATCAGAGTTCGATCATTCATTTCATCGAAGACAATTGGCTGAAGGGCCAGCGCATTGGGAACGGGTCGTTCGATGCGATCGCGGGCTCGATCTCCCAAATGTTCAACTTCACCAAGCAGCGGAACAATGGCTATTTGTACCTGAACCCGAGCACAGGCCAGAGAGAGCAGTAACTCCTGGGATAGAAAAAGCAAATGGGGCATGCGGCGAACAACCGCGTGCCCGCTTGCCTTGAGCAGAACTAGCGTCTAGACCGACACCACGGCTCGATTAGGAAGAGAGCGCTTGCGGTAAAGCTCCTGTAATTGGAGTACGATGTCCGCCGCGAGAATTGAGAATGCAATGCAGCCCCATACCGCCGTCTCGACTGCCGGGGTGCCCAGATTCTCCCACCCCGTGACTCCGATCACAACTCGAACCTCGAGGAAGATCAGCGCAACGGCAAAGCTGCGAGTCATCCATTGGCGATGTTGTTCGACTTTTCCCTTCAGTATGAATGCGAGCGCGATGCCGGTCGTTATCATCCACAATACTGCCTGCGTTCCGGCGGCGATGGCGAATGACCGAGGAGATCCGATTCGCTCGTTGAAGTGTTGTATATAGAACCCGAGCGGCCCGGCAACGAACACGCCCCCGACATAGATGCGCCCCATAACCCGGTGAAGCTTCGCATAGCGCCGGCGCAAACGGTCGGAAAACTGCATCGGTCCGAGCAGCAGCGCGCATGCCCCGGCAATTCCGTGCGGCAAGAGCCACCACTTAAATGGCTGGTAATGGTGCCATACCGGATCGTTCGGATGGATCAGAAAACTCTCGTTGTGACCGATAACGTAGGCCAACATCAGTCCGAAGAAACCAAACAGGAGATATTTTGGGCGCAGCAAGGAACTGGACTGCACCGGAGCGAGAACGGTTGACATGGGTTTGGCCTCAGAAACTCGATTGGAAATCTTTCGGCGGAACTATACCACGAGGAAGGCTGTAGATGATCAAAACGTGGTACCTGGTTCAGAGCGGCTGATGGGCGGCTGGTAGTTGAGACTACCATGGGGCCGGAGATGGTTGTAGTAGTGGTGGAAGTGCGTTACCAGGACATTTCTGTGGAACCGTTCCGTGAACCGGCTGGATCCGAGGCCTCAGCAAACGGACGGCCTTACCGACGCTAGTCCACCTGACGAAGAAGAGACGAAACGGCACAGGGTGTGAAAGAGCGACGATTCGTAATAGCGCGCTATCGGCTCTTGGCAAGGAAAGTTCGAAAATCGTCTGCCCGTCCCGACCAATTTTCTTCATCCTATCGAAAAAATACTCTACGGCTGGTGCCAGTCCATCCTGACGATATCCTGGGTGCCGGCGTCCTTGAGCAGCAACGGCACGTCTTGCGGCGTGAGTCCAAGCCAGAAGCTGTACACGCCCGTCATTTGGAATTTTTTCAGGTCCGCAATCTGCTCGATTTTCCCGCTGGAGACAGATACGCGATCAATCGCCGGATTCGTGATTATGCGCAGGAAATAAATAAAGCGGCCATCATGCGACCATGAGGGATAGCCGACCAGCCCTTTGACCAGCGTCGTCCACTTCTGCGTTTTGAAGTCAAAGAGCGCCAAACCGCTCGAATCGGTGTGCAGAGCCGCGAGGTATCGTCCATCGGGCGACCAACGGGGAGAAAACAGTCCTTGCGAGTCAGGCACAGGCCTGACCTGACCGCTCTTGATATCCAAGATATGAACAGTGTCGCCGACAGCGCCGGGCGCGCCGAAGGCTAGCGAATTCCCGTCAGGAGCTAATGACGGATCAGCTTGCTGGCCGTTCTGGCTGGGCATTAAGAGTTGCCCAGCGCCGCCCGAGGCCGGAACCTCATAAATGCGGCTCGTTAAGTTCGGTTGCCGGTTGTAAAAGATAATATTTTTCCCGTCGGCTGACCACCGCGGTAGAGCAGGTTGGATGGGCGGAGAAGTAAGCTGGATCTTTTCCGTTCCGTCCAGTCTGCTTCGCCACAGCGTTTCTTCCGGAAAAGAAATGTAGGCAACCCACTCTCCATCCTTGGAAAAAGCGACGT
>JBOGLB010000105.1:0-3475 GCA_050745965.1 Terriglobales bacterium
AACAGCTTTGATGCCGGTACCACCTTGTCATATTTCAACAGGTGAATGAGGTCCCTCAGTTGGGTCTCGTAGCTTCCATATGCGGAAGCTGCGGCATAAGGAGGCGCTTCAGCACGGCATATTTCGCAAGTGTCATCAAACTCGGACAACGACATCACTTGAGCATGCTACAGCCGCTCGCCACAAATGGCGCAAAGCTCTCCTTCGATAGGCCTTATCGCGGAAACACATTCATCGCAAACCGGTAAGCGGGAGATGTTAGTCAGGAAGGCAGTGCAGAGACGGCACTCGGAAGGGAAAATCGTGGCGAACAGACTTTCAGCGATGCCGCGAAGCCAGGATGAGGGTAGCCTCTCCCGCGCCACACTTTCGATTTCGATAGCTCGCGTTAAGTCCGCGCTACTGCTGAAGACGAACCTCCCTCATCCGGCATCGTTCGGGGAACATCGCCGCGAAAGTCGCCGTCGGACGCGTCGGGTACCAGTATATCGGCGGCGCATCGCGCACGCAAACAAGCCGGGTAAGGCCCGTGACAGAGTACTTTCCGTCCGATGATTGGAATCCTAGGATGTACCATGAACTAATGCGTAAGCTAGCCGAATCCGTCTCCAGTTTCATCTCCAGGGAGAATCTTCTTAGCCCGGGGGACCGCATAGGCCTGGCTGTTTCAGGAGGCGCCGATTCGGTCGCATTGTTTCGCGTAATGATCGAATTGCGCGACGAACTCGGCATCCTCATCTCGATTCTTCACTTCAATCACAAGTTACGAGGTGCCGACTCCGAGGTGGACGAGGAGTTCGTAAGAGGATTGTCCCGGCAATATGGATTGGAATTTTTCTGTGCGAGCGGCAATGCCGCGCAACACGCCGAAGACAAGCATTTGAGCCTGGAAGCTGCGGGAAGATTCTTGCGCTACGAATTCTTTTTGACTGTATTGCGCGATGCCAGATTGAACCGGATCGCAACCGCTCATACTCTGGACGATCAGGCGGAAACGGTACTTCTAAAACTGGCCCGGGGCGCGGGAACGCGAGGCCTGGCGGCCATCTATCCGAAGTTAGCGGTGGAACCATCTTCCGCAGATGAGATCTATGGTCATCCCGAAAAATTCATCATCCGGCCGCTGCTCAATGTCCGGCGGCGGGTCATTGAGTTGTATCTAGTGGGTCTTGGGCAGGCATGGCGTGAGGACAGAAGTAATCGAGATCTGCGCCATTCGCGGAATGTGGTCCGTCACGGCATCCTTCCGCGACTTGAACGCAACCTTAACCCTGCTGTCCGCGAGGTCCTCGCTGAAACCGCTGAAATTGCCCGGGCGGAAGAAGAATACTGGAAGGCGAAGATCACAGAGTTGATGTCCGTGGTCCTGAAGCCCGATGAATCCCCCGTCCCCGGTGCAACGTTGGACCGGCGCATTTTATCAGCGCAACCGAAAGCGACTCAAAGAAGGTTGATCAGGTCTCTCGCTGAGTCATTGGGTTTCAATCTTGAGTTCAAACACGTCGAGCGTATTCTCCAACTGACATTAGATTCCAAATCTCCCCAATCTGTAATGTTGCCCCGAGGCTGGAAGGCAAGCCGAATCGCAGATGGACTCGGCATACAGCGGACGCGTACGCCGCCGATTCCAGATTATGAATACAATCTACCCGTCCCAGGACGAATCATAGTGCCGGAAGCGGAGAGATGGATCGAGGCTCTTCTGGTCCGTCCAACTGCTGAATCAGCGTATAATCCCGATCATGCCATTGACCCCTCGTTGCTGAGGGAAGAGCTACAGGTAAGAAATTGGCGGCCTGGGGACCGGTTTTGGCCGGATCACACCAAGTCTCCAAAAAAGATCAAGGAGTTGTTGCAGGAACGCCACGTAACCGGAGTGGACCGAAAGCGCGTACCAATTGTTGTAAGCGGTACTGATGTGATTTGGGTGGAAGGTTTTCCAGTTCCGGCGGCTCTGCGTCCCCAGGGCATCACAAGGGAAGCCGTGATTATCCGCACAGGTATTGCCGCCGGAAATGGAGAAAGACCTCCGGACTAAACAAAACGCGTGCACCTATGAAACAGGAAACCAAAAAAGAGCAAATTCAATCCGTGATCCCGGCTGAGCAGATTCAAAAGCGCGTTCGTGAAATGGCACGGCAAATTTCAAGTGATTACCAGGGCAAGACCATACACGTCCTGGCGGTGCTCGAAAATGGATTTATGTTCGTGGCTGACTTGGTTCGCTCGCTCGAGGTTCCACTGATCTGCCAATTCATCAAACCTACCTATCACCGTCAGCAGGACGGCGGTCGCGGAGAATGGCTGGAAATATTTTTTAGTCAGGAGCCTGATATACGCGGGCAGCACATCCTGTTGGTCGAAGGCCTCGTGCACTCCGGCGTAACCACGGATTTTCTCATGAGCGATTTGCGAGCCCGGGGGGCGGCGTCGGTGAAGCTCGCTACCCTGTTGGACCGTCAATCGGCACGGCGGGTGCAACTGCAGCCCGACTATTTCGGGTTTCTGGTGGATGAAGCATTCTTGATCGGCTATGGTCTGGGATCGGCCGAACAAACCGAGCGAAACCTATCGTATCTGGCAGTTGCAAGCTGAAGCGTGCACTAATGACTTTGGTTACCGGTGCCAGAGCATTCTTTATTTCTTCAAGAAGCGTTAGAATTACAGCCTGGGAATTTTCCAATCCAAAATCTTCCCACCGCATCTAAACAGGTGAGCTTTTCCGGATGATTTGGATCGGAGCTTAATGCTAGGAGCTATTAGGTGAATTCAACAGCTAAAACGATTGTCTTCTGGGTTGTTATTGCCGTGTCCGCCGTCGTGCTCTACGAGGTGGTGACCGCCAGCCATGCGGGACCCAAAGACAAGGAGATCAACTTCTCCCAATTCCTGTCCGATGTTAACCAGGGACAGGTTAAGGAAGTGTCGGTGATGGGCATGGAAGTTCGCGGCAAATACCGCGATGCCACCGCTTTCCACACCACCCAGCCCGCGAATTATCCGGAAATTTACAATACGTTACAGGCCAAGGGCGTCAACATCACCATCCACGATGTCAGCAACAGCAGTTGGAACTGGCTTTATCAGTTGGCTCCTCTGGGCTTGCTGGTGCTGTTGTGGTTTTTCATCATGCGGCAGATGCAGGCGGGCGGCAATAAAGCCCTTTCTTTTGGAAAGAGCAGGGCACGATTACTCTCCATGCAGCAAAAGAAAGTCACGTTTAAAGACGTGGCCGGCGTGGAAGAAGCCAAGGAAGAGTTGAAGGAAATTATTGAATTTCTGCGTGAAGCGCAGAAATTTCAGAAGCTCGGCGGAAGAATTCCCAAAGGTGTGTTGCTGGTAGGACCTCCCGGAACCGGAAAAACCTTGCTGGCGAGAGCGGTCGCCGGCGAAGCCAATGTTCCGTTCTTCTCTATTTCAGGTTCCGACTTCGTCGAGATGTTCGTTGGCGTAGGCGCCAGCCGGGTTCGTGATC
>JBOGLB010000106.1:0-14377 GCA_050745965.1 Terriglobales bacterium
GTTCTTAATCCAGATGCGGACTTGATTTCCCAATTGATCGCGCTTTATTTCGTAGGTTTGGCCATTAGCAATCAGTGACATTACGCCATCCCTGATGAGTTGGGCTTGAACTAGCATGAGCTGCCCGTCCAATTCGCATCTCCACGCTTGCCCGTCGCGTTCGAGCTTGATGCGATAGGTTGTGTTTCCGGCGTTAACCTTGAAGATCATTGTTGTTTGTTTGCGATTGCACAGACTCAATCCTCGCCGCTCTTCTCCATTTGGATTCAGAAACAAGTGGTCCTGTGGGGGCAGAAATGATGTCGTCTCCGGATAAAGCTTTATCCAGGACACTGAACAGTCCGGCGGCCAACGCCGCTATCTCATTGTGTTGATGGCTCGCCGGTGCCGGACCAGAAGGGTTTAGCCTGTCGAGGAATCCGGTATCTATTTTTCCATTAAGGAAGTCGGGATCAATCAAAATCCTTCGGAACAATGCAATATTTGTCTGGATGCCGCCGACAAACATTTCATCGAGTGCGCGCAGCAACCGTGACACCACTTGTTCCCGGCTCTCCGCGTAGGCGGTCAGTTTGGCCAGCAAGGGGTCGTAGTCCGGAGGGACCGTCCAACCCTCGTAAACGCCACTGTCCAGGCGGACGCCCGGCCCCGAGGGTTCCTGCAATAAAGTTATTTTTCCAGGGCTGGGGAAATAATGATTGTCAGGATCTTCTGCGTAAATACGGCATTCCATTGCGTGACCGCGGAAATGCACGTCCTCCTGACGGATGGACAATTGTTCACCAGCGGCAATGCGTATTTGCATCTGCACCAAATCAACGCCTGTCACCAGTTCCGTGACTGGGTGCTCGACTTGCAGCCGCGTATTCATCTCTAAAAAATAGAACTCCTTATCTTTGTTAACTAGGAATTCAATTGTTCCGGCGTTCGTGTACCCTACGACGGACGCAGCTTGCACCGCAACTTTGCCCATTTCTTTTCGCAAAGTCGCATCCACAAACGGCGAGGGCGATTCCTCCAGCACTTTCTGATGTCGCCGCTGAATTGAGCACTCACGCTCACCCAAATGAATTGTGTTCCCGTGCTCATCCGCCAATATCTGTATTTCGATATGTCTGGGATGCAGAATCGCTTTTTCGATATAAACTCCACCATCTCCAAATGCGCGATGCGCTTCGCTCTGCGCTGCTTCCAAAGATGACCTCAATTCCTGCGGCTCTCGAACGAGCCGCATTCCCTTGCCCCCGCCCCCGGCGGCTGCCTTGAGCATCAGCGGGTATCCAATCGTGTTCGCAATCTGCGCTGCTTTTTCGAACGATTCAATCGTCTGTGAATTCCCGGGAACGCAAGGCACTCCGTTTTTTTCCATCTCATTCCGGGCGTGGGTTTTCGATCCCATGATTCTCATTGATTGGGGAGATGGTCCGATAAACTTGATTCCGGCCTTCCCGCAAGCTTCGGCGAAATCCGCATTTTCCGACAAAAAGCCGTAACCAGGATGCAGAGCCTCGGCGCCGCACCGTTCAGCCACCGTCACAATCTTGTCAATATTTAAATAAGACTCCAGAGCGGAGGACGCCCCGATGGAATAAGCTTCCGCCGCCATGCGCACATGCAACGCAGCCCGGTCGGCATCGGAATACACAGCTGCTGCAATAATTCCCATCTCGCGGCAGGCCCGAATAACTCTCACCGCGATCTCTCCCCGATTTGCGATTAGAAGTTTCTTGAACATCGTGGCCACTTTCAGGGACGGGACTTGAGGGGCGGCGCGGCCGAAAGCCGCGACCCCTCAAAACCTCTTTCCTCGGGTGTGCGTTTTCCCCCAAGCTGTAAAACCCTGCATTGCGGCAATCCCACAACAGCAAAGCCCCTTCGATGGAAGGGGCTTTTTGATACGCCACGAAACCGAATTACTTTTCGGTCGGATTCATTGTGATGCCGGGAGCTGATGGCTGCTTTTCAACTTTCCTTTTTTTCGTGGCCATCGTCTTGTCCACCCACTCATCGGCAGTCTTCTCGTCTGCCGCGCGGGCTGCCGGGTCACCGCATTCGAGGTCGGCCTTTTCGCGATACAGCAGATTCACGTACGCCATCGCATCGTCATAGTCCGGACGCAGCTGCAATGCCTTATTCAAATCGTCCAAGCCCTGCTGGATAACGCCCCAATTTGCATCCCTGAGACCCTGGCAAACTTTCTTATCCTTAAGTGGCTCGTCAGGCTTAAGTCCCAGCTTTGCTCTCGCGTCCATCCTGGGCTTGTAACTTTGGGTCCAGGCAATGACTCCGAGTGTGTAATACGCCTCTGGATCGTTCGGATCAATCTCGAGGGCTTTGTGATAGTAGGTCTTCGCGTCGTCAAATTTCTTCTCTTGCAGGTAAAGATAAGCGATACCTTTCACGCTGGTAACGTTCTTTGGGTCGTGCTGTAACACCGCCTTGAACTGATCAATGGCCTGTTCCGCCATCCGTACATTGTCCGGAGTGTCCACTTCCGGGATATACATCTGCGTGTAGGCTGTGGCGAGATATAAGCGCGCATTTTCAAGTCCCGGATCAAGGTTTACGGCATTTTGAAAATGATCAATCGCCTGCTCATACCGGGCGTTCTTGTATGAGGCCACGCCCTTATTGAGCTGGTCGCGCGCCTTTAACTTGTTGCACCCAGCGGCGGAAAATACGGCAGCGCCAACAGCTATCAGCGCCGCGAGTCGTAGGTTTCTGTTTGTCACGGACGGTCCCCCTGCGTATGAAATGCAGCCAGCCTCAGAGTGCACACACATCGGCCCGGGCTCTACCCGGGCCACTTCTGTTCTACCGGAATTATGCGGATTCTTATCCGCCAGCCTCAATTTTAGCCGTGATAAGCCCAACTTTATCAACGCCAGCTGCGTGCGCGATATCAATCACGTTGGCCACATCGGCAAAAGGAACATTATCGTCTCCTTTTACAAACATGACCCTCTCGGCCCGGGTCTTGAAAATATCCGTCAACCGCCCTTGCAAGCCATCCCATGTAGTGTCGTCGCCATTGATTTTAAGCGTGGGTTCCTGTCCGGGACCTCGATCAATGACCTGCACTACTATCGTGCGGTCCGGAGTATCGTTCTTCGGCTCATCCTTCTTCGGCGGCTGCGGCACCAGCGCGTCCAATCCCTTCATTTGCGGGGGATTGATAACCATGAAGATAATCAGCAATACCAACAGAATGTCAATAAACGGGGTTACGTTCATGCTTGCGGTTGGACCCCCGCTCGCTCCACCAAGTGACATTGACATAACACTTACCTCCTCAGCTTCGTACTGCTATTGTCCCGTGCCCGGTGGTGTTGTTGACCCGGGCGCACCCGGCGGCACGTTTGGAGTAGGCTGCTTCTTCTGATCGGTTAACAGGCCCAGTTGATCTACGCCTGCGGCACGAACATTATCCACCACGCCCACCACCGAAATGTATTTCGCCCGCGCGTCGGCGCGAACATATACCCGCTTGTCAACCCGATTCGCAATTCGGTCTTTAACCTTGTCAGTCAACTGATCAACAGGCAACCTGTCATTGCCCAGGAATATCGCCCCGTCACGCATTACCGCCACGATAATCGCGTCTTCCTTTTCGGCATCCGGCATTGCTTGCGGATTGTTTACCTTCGCCAAATCAACACTCACTCCGTGCTGTAGCATGGGTGTGATTACCATAAAGATGATCAGCAGCACCAGCATAACGTCCACCATCGGCGTCACGTTGATGTCTGAATTAACCTTCGCGCCTTCGTTTCTTACTGAAATCCCCATAACGATTCAATCTCCTAAACCGGCCCTGACCAGAGTGGTAACCGCCGCTCCGTCGGAACGGGATACGGCAAGTTGTTTGCAATATCCCGGCCGGCGATCTAAGCGCGTCTCTTATGGGCGGCGTGCTAATCCCCGGCGCTTGAGGAAGTAGTCAATTAGTTCGCTGGAGGAGTTATCCATTTCCACATCGAACGCTTCGACGCGGCCAGTCAAATAATTGAACATCATGACGGCCGGAATCGCGACCAGCAAACCGATCGCGGTGGTGACCAGCGCTTCCGCGATACCACCGGCGACTGCGCCCAGTCCAGTCGCTTTGCTCGTGGACATGTCCTGGAAGGTATGCAAAATTCCCATGACCGTGCCGAACAGGCCAACGAACGGCGCGGTGGATCCAATGGTTGCCAACCCGCCCAAGCCGCGCTTCAATTCGGCATGAACAATGGCTTCTGTCCGCTCCAGCGCCCGTTTAGACGCTTCAATGGTTTCCCCGGGAATTTCGCCACTCTCCTGATGAGCCCGAAATTCCATAAGCCCGGCTGTGACGACCTTGGCCAAATGGCTCTTCTTGTTACGCTCGGCCACTTTGATGGCTTCGTCTATTTTGCCGTCGCGCAGCGCTCCCGCAACCGCCGGAGCAAACGACCGCGACTGCTTTCGGGCGGCGTTAAAAGCCATCCAGCGATCAATCATTACGCCAATTGACCACCCCGACATAATGAATAGAAGGATTACGACTGCCCTTGCTATCCACCCCATTGCGCGCCACAGTGAAAGTGGGTCCCATTGCGGTGTCCCGGCCTCCTGAAAAATCCAGGTTGCGGTCATGGTTACGTGACTGAGAGTATGTGCTGCCAGGTTTGCTGCGAACATGAGATGCTTTCCCTCCTCAGAATTCTTTATGCCTCTAGATTTTCATCAACCGCTAGCCGCCCAGGGTAAAGTTCACCGTGATTTGCGTGTCAACTTCCACTGGTTCTCCGTTCAAGATGTAAGGCTTATACTTCCACTGCTTCACTGCATCAATGGCCGCCGGAATAAGCATCGGATGACCACTTATTACCCTTAACCCCTGGATGGAGCCGTCTTTGCTGATTATCGCCTGCAGCAACACAGTTCCTTGGATGCGCGCTTGCCTTGCCAGAGGTGGATAAACCGGAGTTACGTTTCTTATCTTCAAACCCTGAGTCACGCCTTGAGAAACCCTTATGCGGGTTGGCGTGGCTACTTTGGGCACCGCGACCGGGGTCGAACTGATAATTCCACCTATTACTCCTCCTACCTGACCCGGACCACTGATCCCGCCAACTACGCCGGCGGTCATCGGCGGAGGTGCTGCGTCTTCCTTAATCATCTCGATCTTCTTGGGGATCTTGGTCGGCGTACGGAGCTGGTCGTTAATAATGTTGGTCTGAACTTGTTTGACGATATGAACGACGGCCGGGGGTGGGGGTGGAGGCGGGGGTGGTGGGGGCGCCACCAGCGACATCATCAACTGAGCCTTTGGAAGCGCTTCGGTAAATAAAAGCGGAATCAAGACCATGATTCCGATCAAGATCCCCTCAAAGATAAAGGCGACCAGGCTGGCTTGTCCCCGTTTGGTCTTTAACTTGCCGCCGGATTCGATTAGGCTGTCTTCAAACATACGGTTTCTCCTGCGCAACACCCATCTATAACTTAGACACCGTCTGCTTTCGCTTTGCTCCCAGTTTCACAATGACCGGAAGCGCGAGTAGCCCCCCGTTTAACTATTCACTCCAGCCTTAGAGCTCTTTGCCGGCCCCTTGCCGGCATTTTGCTTTTTGCCTTTAACCGTTCCAGTCGGTTGAGTTTCGCCTCCGCCCGAACCGGCGCCGGCAAACCTTGTACTGCGCTGTGATCGCCAATCCTGGTACGCGACTAATATCGGTGCCGCTATTGCAATTGACGAATACGTCCCAATTAAGATGCCAATTACCAGGGCGAGGGAAAACCCGTTCAAGACCTCGCCGCCGAACAAATATAAAGCCAAAACCGTTAAAAACGTCAACCCGGCCGTCAAAATTGTTCGACTTAGGGTCTGGTTGATGCTCCGATTGACGATGTCGGAGAGTTTCTCCCTTCGCATCAACTTCAAATTTTCTCGAATACGGTCAAACACCACGATGGTGTCGTTATTCGAGTAGCCTACCAGCGTCAGAATCGCCGCAATTACGGTCAGCTAAATATCCTTATCTAGCAGAGAAAAAGCGCCGACCGTTATCAATGTATCGTGGAAGACGGTTATAACAGCCGCTACACCGTAAATCCATTCAAACCGAAATGCCAGATAAATCAGCATCCCACCCAAGGAATATGCGATTGCCAGAAGGGCTTGCTGCTTTAGCTGCGCGCCCACTTGGGGACCGACAATGTCCACGTTCCGTATCGCAAAATCGGAAACAAAGAAGCCGTCCTGTACTGAGGCCAGTACGGCCGGATCGGCGGTTCCCTTCAACTCGTCCATCGAGGCTAGAACTCCACCCTTTACCTTGTCTTTATAGTCAATGATCGCCTGCGCTTGAGCCGCGTATCGCTGATCCGCATCAGTACCGGCGTGAAGGGGATCTTTATCTATGAGGTAATTGGTCAAAGTCAAGTTGCTGATGTTGTTCAAGTCCTGCTTGCCCGAAGGGGCATTGGTCTCCAATGCATTGATGATCTGGTTTTTGCCTTTATCGAGCGCCTGTTCGCTCGTCTCCTGTAAAGCAAGATCAATCAAAACCTCGTTGGTACCGGTTCCGAACCTTTGAATGCGCGCATGGTGCAGGCCAGCCCGGTCCATTGCTGCGCGAATAGCATTGTCGTTCGGAGGGTGAGCAAACTTCACCTCAACCAGCGTTCCTCCACGGAAGTCAATCCCGTAGGGCACCTTGTGCCAAAACAGCAGTGAGTACAGCCCAGCGATACTGAATACCAGCGAAAAGGCGATGAAGTACCACTTCTTGCCCAGGAAATTTATATTTGGATTGCGAAAAAATTCCACTCTGCTTAAGCCTCTAATTTCTCAATTTCAATATTTCCCGACGAGATCCGTAACAGGCGGTCTCGCCTAAATGCTCAATGCCTCTCCCCGTTGCTTGCGGCTGAGAATCCAATCGAAAATCACTCGGGAAACAAATACCGCTGTGAACAAGTTTGCGAATAGTCCAAAGCTCAAAGTGATCGCGAACCCCTTCACCGGTCCCGTTCCGAAGATGAAAAGAATTGCCGCCGAGATGATTGTAGTAACGTGCGTGTCAACAATCGTGACCCATGCGTGACCGAATCCCTGCTCAACCGCGGACGGCGGAGTCTTCCCGTTCCGCAGTTCCTCCCGAATACGCTCAAAAATCAGCACGTTTGAATCCACGCCCATGCCGACCGTCAGAATCACTCCCGCAATCCCCGGCAATGTCAGGGTCGCACTACTGAAGCCCAGGAATCCGAGGAGAATCACCAAATTTAGAATCAGCGCGACGTCAGCATTGATACCGGCCGCGTGATAGTAAATTAGCATGAAAATCAGCACGGCAATCATGCCGACAGCCGCAGCTCGCACTCCCGCGCGAATTGAATCGCTCCCTAACGACGGGCCGACGGTGCGCTCTTCGAGATACTTGATGCCGGCGGGAAGCGCCCCCGAACGCAGGATCATTGACAGATCGTTCGCGCTCTGTTCCGTGAAGCCGCCTTCTATGGTTCCGGTATCGTTAATCTGGCTTTTGATTACCGCATACTCCTGAACCTTGTTGTCAAGCACCACGGCCAGGTATTGGCCAACGTGAGCGCCCGTGAAAGTTCCAAACCGTCTGCCGCCGTCGCCAGTAAGATAGAACTCCACTTCCGGCTGTCCATTTTCGTTTTGGGTTGGTTTGGCGTCGCGCAGATCCCGCCCGGTTACCGCTGAAGCTCGCGAAATCAGGTACCACCGCTCCCCGCCGTTGGCGTCGCTCGATCCGACGCTCCTGCCCGGCAGTAAAACCGTATCCGGGGGGAGTACTCCACCTTTGTCTTGCAGTGCCGCCTGTTCGCTGGGATATGGGCCGCCAACACCCAATCGCAGCTCCAGCATCGCAGTGGACTGCATAATCTGCTTGACACGCTCGGGATCGTCAACGCCGGGAAGTTGTACCAGAATTTGATATTCGCCAAGCCCATGTTCCTGAATCGTGGGTTCGGTGACGCCTAACGAGTCAATCCGGGTCCGTATCGTGGAAATTGCTTCCGTCACCGCCTGCTTCTTGAGGTCTGTCAGCGCTTGAGGCTTCATGGAAACTGTCCACGAATTTTCCCCTGCCGACTTCAGATCATATTCCGGCAAGCGATCCTCCACGATGGACCGCAAATCGGAACTGGATTCCGGCGGGGAGCCCTTGATTAGAATTTGCTCTGGATGGTTGACTGGGTCAGGCTTGGTGATTTCCGTGTAGTTAATCTTGTGGGTGCGGAGATCTTCTTTCAAACGCTCGATTGCGCTGTCGGTTTCGACGTTTACGGCATCGTTCACCTGGACTTGAAGAATTAAGTGGGTTCCGCCTTTTAGATCCAGGCCCAGATTAATGCGGCTTTCCATGGCAGCGAGTAGCCCATGGCCAGACCAACTTTGAGGCACGCCAAAGATGCCGTATAGAAATACCAGCAGAATCGCGATTATCGCTCCGAGCTTCCAGCCTAAATTCTTATTCATGACGTAAATTCTATTCTGGACCGAATTGTTATTTGCTTGCCGCTTCTTCTGGCGTCGTCACCGACGTTACCGAAGCCCTGCTGACCTCTAATCGCAGATTGTCGGGTGGAACGCGAAGGTGGATGTAGTCATCTCTCAAAGCCACAATCGTGCCCCGCACTCCTCCACTCGTCACAACCTTATCGCCGGTCTTGAGTTCACCCAACATCCGCTGCCACTTCTTCTGCCGCCGCTGTTGCGGCATAATCAGCAGAAAGTAGAAGATGCCGAAGATGAAAATCAGGGGCGCGAAGCCAATCCAACTCAATCCGCCAGCCTGAAATGCCAATAAATTCAAGTAACTCATGGAATCTAAATCCGTTTATACGCCAAGAATCCGGAACTGCGCCTGCACCTCTATGGGCCTCTGTTATTTATCGCGGGATTCTCGCGTATTTCAGGCCGGACAACCGATTGTCAGAAGGGAAGGAGGGAAGGCAAGCTACAGCTTTAGCTGCGACTGCTCCCCAGAAAGAAAACGCGCCCCTTTCCCAAGTTAATCATGATCAAGTCCAATAGAATGACGCACTGACCGCATAGTGTCAAGATAGAAACTAAGGTTGTGGATGGTATTAAGAATCTGCGCCAGAATCTCATTAGATGCATAAAGGTGCCGCAAATAGGCACGCGAGTAGCGGACGCAAGTCCGGCAGCCGCATTTGGGGTCTAACGGGCCATCATCCGAGGCAAAGCGCGCCTGTTTTATAGATATTTTTCCCTCCGACGTGAACAGCAGCCCATGCCGCGCAGCCCGCGTCGGCAAAACGCAGTCCATCATGTCAATTCCCAGATTTGCGTATTCAACGATTTCTTCAGGAGTCCCGACGCCCATCAGATACCGCGGCTTGTCCGCAGGGAGATGCTCCAACGTTGCTTCTACGACCTCTCGCGTAAGCGCTCGGGGCTCCCCGACGCTCAATCCTCCGATTGCGTAGCCGGGAAATCCAATCTCGATCATCCGTTCGGCGGATTCTTTGCGGAGCGCCAAGTCCATTCCGCCCTGCACGATGCCGAACAGAGACTGCGTCTCGTCACACGTGGGGACAGCCGCCCCCGGCGTCCCGGCAGAGTAAGGCTCGGCGAAATTGGTTTCGTTAGAAGACTCTGTCCTGGATCGCGCTGCGACACTTCGTTTGTCTGGACAACCGTGGGCGACCGTTTGGGTGTGGACATTCCCCCACGGAACTTCGCGCTTATGCCCGTCAAAATACTTCTTGCTGCGCTCCGCCCATCGCAGCGTAAGTTCCATTTATTTTCGCGTTCGATCGCCGTCGGCGGGATACTCCGTGCATTCGTCGAACGCCATGATAATGTCGGCGCCCAGGCCAATTTGTGCTTCCGTCGCGCTTTCTGGAGAAAAGAAATGTGACGAACCATCCAGATGCGAACGAAACGTCACCCCTTCTTCGGAAACCTTCCGCAGGTCGCTGAGGCTGAAAACCTGGAAGCCGCCGGAATCGGTCAGGATCGCGCGCGGCCACGACATAAACCGGTGCAGCCCTCCCAGCCTTCCGACCTGATCAACTCCCGGGCGCAAGTAGAGATGGTAAGTATTCCCGAGAAGAATCTGTACCCCAAGTTCTTCGAGAATATCCTGAGAGACACCTTTGACCGAGGCCAGCGTGCCAACCGGCATGAAGACTGGAGTCTGCACCTCGCCGTGAGGAGTAAATAGACGTCCCGTGCGGCCAGCGCGGCGTTGCCCTTCAATCTGAAATGTATCGGGCATTGGTTGCGATTGTAGCAATCGCCGAAACGGGGGGCGCTCCAAAGTGCGGATTGCCCAAGCCGCAATCTACGGCGCCGGAACAATTGGCAACATCAGCGTCGAAGGATGGCCTGCGTCGTGATAGATCGTATTAGTGGCCGACACATACTTCGTTCCCACCGCAGCCAACTCGCCGGTATTGAGGTTCCTGTCGAATCGCGGAAAGTTGCTGCTCGAAATCTCAAGCCGCAATGAATGGCCCTGGCGGAAGACATTGCTGGTCGCCCATAGATCAATCGTCACCTTATAAATCTGTCCCGGAGCCATCAAGGCCGGCTTCTCCTGAGAGTTACGATAGCGTGCTCGTAGTATTCCCTCAGTCAGGTTTTGCGCGAATCCATCCGGGCCAACATCAACGAGCTTGGCCGTGAAGTCAGTATCTACGGCCGAGGATTTGATATAAAGGTCCGCTCTGATTGGCCCCGTGACTTCCGTATCATTCACAAAGGCAGGCGTCGAATAGACCAGCACATCGCTTCGAGCCTCCACTGAACGCTGATCTCGCGGTCCGGGTTCTAAATGTCGAGGGTCACAGCACAAAGGTCCGCCAACCGTCGGAACCGCATTACCAGGATCGTAAATAAAGTGGTCGGATGGTTCAGAACGCGGAGTGGTAGTCGAGAGAGTCCAATCCCCATTCAGAGAGTTCGCTTTTCCGGCTGAATGTAAAAAGTATTTTGTTTCCCGGGCACGCGCCAGGGGCCACTCATCTTCGTCCCGCCATTGATTCGCGCCCATCACAAACATCCGAACCGGCTTACCACTGGCAAATTCGTTTTGAACGCCTTTAAACAGATAGTCGTACCAGCGCAAGGTTATGTCGCCTTCATCGTACTGTGCCGCTGCGGGACCAAAATCCACGTCTCCGATCTTTCGGCCATCACCCGCGTGTCCCCCAATCGCTACCAGCAGGTGCTGTCCATTTCGTGCAGCCACGCTTCCGCCATGCGCTTTGATGCCGATGTAATTGCGCAGCGTCCCTCCCTGAAAAATGTCGTACCAAGCAGCGATGTTGAGAGCTGGAACGGTGATGTCAGCATAATGGTCTTGAATAGACAGTCGCTTCCAATAATCGTCGTAAGTGGGATGAGCCAGCCAATCGGAAAAATATGGAGCTAGCGTTGCAATTGAGCTCGCCGCCGCAGGATTTGTAAGATTGAACAGAGAATAATCGGCAAGGGGAAGAGTCGAAATCCCTTTCATGGCGTTGGTATTGCTTTGTATCGTGCGGTTGAACGTGTCTTGCGCAAGACCTGAGGTCCACGATTCGTTAAACCATTGCTCGAACGCGCCACCTTGGTAAGTCCATCCATCATGGTAGTTGCTCGCGGTGATCACCGGACAGATGCCTGCAAGATGTGGAGGGTGAGCGATTGCGGCGAGCATTTGCGTCGCGCCCACATAAGAACCACCCCACATCCCTATTTTACCGTTTGAATATGGCAGCGCCGCCGCCCACTCCACCGTGTCATACCCATCATTCGATTCGTTTTTGAAGGTGTACCACTCTCCTTCGGAAGCGTAGCGGCCTCGAACGTCCTGAATGATGGCCACATATCCTCTCGCCGCTGCCTTAAGCCCAAAATCGGTGCCGCCGCGCTTGTCATAAGGCGTGCGTTGAAGCAAAACTGGGAATTGCCCGTCCGCCTTCGGTCGGTAAATATCAGCGCGAAGAGTCACGCCGTCGCGCATTTTTGCCTCGACGTTGTGCTGGATGATCACTGCGTATTGATCAGCAGCATGAACGCAAGTTGCGACGGCAAGCAAAAAGAAAACCGAAGATTTTTGAATCATGGGGCGCATCCGGCAAGGAAGCTTACCAGATTTTGCAACTCGAAAAATGCGGAAGCTGTCTTGAGAGGAACAGGAAGTATGGCCGGCTCTTGCCTGGAATGTCTAATTATGCAGGGCCTGTACAACGTCGCCGACAGGGTTTTCCTGAAACAATCGGATCCCAGCGACACCAGCCGCCCCCGCATCAGTACATCTGCGAGCATTTTCAGAAGTAACGCCACCCAGAGCTATGACCGGGATCTCTTGAAGGCAAGCCTCCCTCAGAAGATCGAGACCCGTGGGCGTGGCATTGGCGGTGAGGGATTGGGACTCCTTTCTCTTTTCGGAGACTCTTTTTTCGAAGACTGGTCCGAAGAGGGCGAATCCGGCGCCGTCGGTTGCCGCTCGAATAACATTGTCTATGTTATGACACGCAACGGTTATAACAGGGATCGCGGATGATTGGACAGTGCTGCCACTCCAAATTTCCCGCACGTCTTTTGGGGAGATATCTACCGAGCGCAAATGCACACCTCGTGCCCCTGCAGCGATTGCAATATCGGTCCGGGAATTGATCAGCAATTGTGTCGGTGTCCCGGAATTCTTTCGAATCAATTGAATTGCCTCCTGCGCGAGCGCTACCAGTTCGCGAGGGAAGAGATCTTTTTCTCTCAACTGAATGAAGTCCACGCCCCACTTAGCCGCTTCGGCTACTTTTTCCAGCACCTTTCTTCGGCGTGACGTTTCATCGCCGGCAAATTGAGAGCGGTCGGTAATGTAATAGAGCAGCAATTTGACGCAGGCTCTAGGGATTGGTTTTTGCGATTTCGGGAACTGCCTCGCGCGGCCGTTTCGAGCCTTCCGGGCCGAGATGATACTTGGTTAAACCGTCGCGTAGAAATTCAAATCCCTCTTCAGGGGAATCCACCATCTTGAACAATTCCAGATCACTGGCCGAGATGGTGCCCGCGTCCACCATCGCCTCAAAGTTGATCAGTCGTTTCCAGTATTCGCTCCCGTAGATAATCACCAGGATCTTCTTGGCTAATTTCTGCGTTTGCGCCAGAGTGAGAATCTCGAAGAGCTCGTCTAGGGTTCCGAATCCGCCCGGAAAAATCACCAACGCCTTCGCCAGATATGCGAACCAGAATTTCCGCATGAAGAAATAATGGAATTCGAAATTCAGAGATGGGGTTATGTGGGGATTTGGGTTTTGTTCGAACGGCAGATGGATATTAAGCCCGATTGTTTTCGCTCCGGCCTCTTGCGCTCCAAGATTTGCCGCTTCCATAATGCCCGGACCGCCGCCGGTGGTGACGACGAATCTTCGCCGCCGCGCTGGAATCTTAATAGACCATTCGCTGAGAAGAAATGCCAGCCGTCGGGCGTCCTCGTAATAGCGAGCCATATCCACGGCCGCCGCGGCCCGCTTTTGATGAGACTTTGCGATTTCGTCTGAGTCTTGTCCTTCTGCCCCAAGCTTGCTCAAATCCGACTGTGCCTGGGCATAGCTGTGAAAGCGCGCCGAACCGAAAAACACGACCGTATCCTGAATTTGCTCTCTCCGAAAGCGCGAAAGGGGCTCGGCGTATTCGGACAAAATTCGCAGAACTCGACCGTCAGGGCTGTCTAGAAACGGCTCGTTCTGATAAGCCAGCGGCGCCCGTTTGCTGCCATGTTCGCTCTTACCATCTTCGTCCATAATAAGAACACTCTTCCGAATTCACCTTTTTTTAAGGATTCCAATCTCCGCCTTTGCTGCCGGAGTTGTGACACGATGGAAAATGCTCACGGACGGTTTTCTGATTCGCGGTAATGCGTGGCTTCCGAGAATCCCACCCACATATCCAGCGCCCCCAAACCTGTACACATCCCACGAACAAAACCATTTTCAATAAAGTCCCGCAAGCCCGGATAAGAAATCAGAACATAGTTGTCTGTCCATTTAGGTGTCCAGGGCAGAATTACGAGCAAAGCTCCGAAAACCGCGCACAGGGAGACGAACAAGATCACCGCGACGCGGTTTACCCACCTCTCCAGGGGCGAGACTCTCTTGCGCTTGCGCGTTTCGGGTGATAAGCGCGCAGATGCGGAGGTTAAATCTCCGGAGGAAACTTCTTTTTCTGAAGCTGAGGAAACGCTGTTGTGTTGCGGAGGAAAATTCGCCGTCACGCAATGCACCCCATGATTAGTGACATGGAGTTCTTGCATGAGCACGCTTGTCCTTGTTGGTTCAGCGCAAGTCCCATCGGGACATTCTACGACTTGAGAGCCTTAATGCGCTCGGCAACATCGCGATAGTCAATGTTGCTTCCGTAGAC
>JBOGLB010000107.1:0-4165 GCA_050745965.1 Terriglobales bacterium
TGAAGCAATGGCATGCGGCACCCCTATCATTGCTTATCCTGGCGGTTCGGTTGGCGAGGTTATCAAGGTCGGGATCAGCGGATTTGTGGTTCCCGACGAGGATGGCGCGGTTCATGCAATCGGGAAAATTTCCGAAATTGACAGACGAGCATGCCGCCAAGATTTTGAACAGAGATTCACATCTGCTCGCATGACACAGGATTATCTCAGCATTTATCAGCGTCTGATTCAAGCCGAACCCGCTTCCCTCAACATCCTTGACGGAGTGTCCAGTTGGACGAAACTAGCTCCCACCAGTACTACATAGCCGCCAAGTCGTCGCCTGCCGACGACCGGGCAGGAGTTCTTAAATACGGCGAGATGTTCTGCGTCTTCGACCGCTTCGGAGACATTCAACCTTCCGGACTTGGCGAAGAGGGGCTTTTCTTCCAGGGAACCAGGTATCTGTCTCAGTTGGCCGTGAGTTTATGGAACTCTCGTCATTTGCTGCTGAGTTCCACTATCGAAACAAATAATTTTCTCTTCGCGGCGGACCTCGCCAACCTTGACGTTTCGTACCACAACGAAGTGGTTGTTCGTCGCGGCACACTTCACCTTCACCGGTCAAAGTTTCTTTGGAAGTGCGCTTATTACGAGGAATTCAAATTTACAAACTATGGACTGGCGCCCCTCAGTATTCCCTTTCGAATAATGTTTGACGCCGACTTCACAGACATTTTTGAAGTCCGTGGAATGCATCGCCAGAACAAAGGACGACACTTGGAAAATTGTGTTACAACCGGCGCGGTCATGCTTGCCTATGAAGGCTTGGATGGAATTGTCCGTAAGACCCAAGTCCACTGTGATCCCGCTCCCATGGGAATATCGGGTACGGAAATGCACTTTCGGGTGGTTCTTGGACCCGCCGAGGCCGCAGTTCTCCATCTGACAATCTCATGCGACCCAAACGCTGTCCCGGAAAGAGTTGGCTATTCGAGCGCAATGAATCATGCCACCGAAGAACTAAGGAAGCTCGACGGAGCGGTGCCTGAAATTCAAAGTTCAAACTCCCGCTTCAACGATTGGGTGCGGCGTTCTTTCGCAGACATAAGGATGATGACGATCGGAAATCCCGAGGTGAATTATCCATACGCCGGTGTGCCATGGTTCAGCACGGTATTCGGGCGCGATGGGATTATCACCGCAATGGAAATGCTTTGGCTGAATCCTCAGATTGCGAAAGGCGTGCTGCAATATCTGGCGGCAACTCAAGCCACCGAAGTCAATCACGCGATAGAGGCCGAACCTGGCAAGATCCTGCATGAGATGCGGCGCGGAGAGATGGCAAACCTCGGCGAGATCCCGTTCGGACGCTACTACGGCACCGTGGACGCCACCCCCCTTTTTATCATGCTGGCAGGTGCTTATTATGAGCATACTGGAGATCTAGAATTTTTAAGGAATTTGTGGCCTCACATCGAATCAGCGTTGCAATGGATTGACGAGTTTGGCGACGTGGATGGAGACGGATTCGTCGAGTATACCCGCCATTCCAGTAACGGACTGGTTCAGCAGGGATGGAAGGATTCCAATGATTCCGTTTTTCATTCCGACGGAACCCTGGCGCAGGCTCCAATTGCGCTGTGCGAAGTACAAGGTTATGTATATGCGGCAAAGGTCGCGGCATCCCGCTTAAATTGTGCGATGGGAAATAAAAATGGCTGCGCCGGTCTGTTGGCAGAGGCGGAACTACTTCAAAAGAGATTTGAAGACGCTTTCTGGTGCGATGAGTTATCCACCTATGCATTGGCGCTGGATGGCAAGAAAAAGCCTTGCCGCGTCCGTGCTTCAAATGCAGGTCATTGCTTGTACACCGGGATTGCATCGAGGGAACGAGGCCAGCAGGTTGCGAAATTACTTCTTGGTGGCGATTTTTGTACCGGCTGGGGAATTCGCACCCTGGCTTGCGGCGAAGCCCGGTACAACCCGCTTTCTTATCACAACGGCTCGGTCTGGCCCCACGACAATGCGATCATTGCCAGCGGGGTCGCGAGATATGGATTAAAAGAATTGGCCGGAAAAATCCTGATGGGTTTGTTGGATGTGAGCAATCAAGTTGATCTTCACCGCCTTCCTGAACTGTTTTGCGGTATAAACCGAAGACAGGGGGAGGGACCCACTCTGTATCCCGTTGCGTGCTCCCCGCAAGCTTGGTCGGCGGGCGCGGTGTTTCTGGTGCTGCAAGCTTGCCTCGGTATATCAGTGGACGATAAGAATCGGCGAATCGCGTTTGAGCGCCCTCTCCTTCCCGATGGTATTCCTCAGCTCTGGATTAAAGGTTTGATCTGCGCCGACTCAGGGGTGAATCTTTTCCTGGAAAGACAAGATAATGCAGTCCAAGTGGAAGCAACCGAGAATTCCGGGAATATCGAGATTTCTTTTACGAACTAGCGCTTAATTCCGCCAGCCATAAGAGTCGCTAGAGCACATCTCCCCAATATCTACAGCGTAAACCGGATGGTGCTCACGATCGTTGTAAACCTACCATTCATTGGTACAAATTCGACATCAGGTGCTCGCACGGGCACAAGAGAGGCGACCTATGAAATTCAAGAATAGAGCAATAAAAAATCTTCTCGCGCTCGGCACCGCAGTTCTTGTTCTTAGCTGCATGAGCTGGGCGGCGGATGACAAAGATCAATCCGATATCAACAAGCGCATTGAGGCTTCGGCAAACGTACTGAACGAAGTAATGGCGACTCCCGACAAGTCAATCCCAGACAAAGTCATGAGTGATGCCGTTTGCATCGCGGTTGTTCCGTCCATGATCAAGATCGCGCTGGGCTTCGGCGGAAGCCACGGAAAGGGCGTTGCAACGTGCCGGACGGCCCATGGATGGAGTGCCCCTGCTCCCATAACCATCACCGGCGGCAGTTGGGGTTTACAACTTGGAGGACAGGCTGTTGATCTCGTAATGATCGTCACCAATGACCAGGGCATGCAACATCTGTTGTCCAGCAAGTTTAAGATTGGCGCCGACGCTTCAGCCGCCGCCGGCCCAGTTGGCCGCGATGCCGCAGCTGATACCGACTGGAAAATGAAAGCGGAAGTTCTGACTTACTCTCGCGCCCGTGGCGTCTTCGCCGGTATTGATCTGAATGGCTCCTCTGTTACACAAGACAAGGACGAGACACGGATACTTTACGGAAAGATGGTTTCGTTCGACACCATTCTGAAAGGCGGCATCGCTCCACCTGACGGCGCAAAGCCGTTTTTGGCAGCGGTTCGGAAATACGCAGGCCAAGCCAGGGAACAGGGTCAATTGAATCAGCCGGCAAATACAGTGGGGCAATAGCTTCATTCCGAGCTGAAATTCAACCGGCCAAGGCAGCAAACTTTGGCCGGTTTTCTATGGCCATCGGTCATTTCCTTTGACACTACCGATCCTTTAAGTGTGAGAAATCGCACAACCGGTTATTGTGAAACCACATCGAACCCTCGTGTCCGGTCATGTACAGCGCGAACAAGAGGAATTGCCGGTAACTTCCTCGGAACCTCCTGAACTTCCGGCGGAACAAGAGGCGTTGTTCCAGGAAGTGTTAGGGACCCTCGAAGAAAAGCATTTGCCGTTTGCGGTCTCGGGCGCTTTCGCTCTTCAGGAGCACACCGGCATTTGCCGATGGACCAAAGATCTCGACATCTTCCTGACTTCTCGAAATGCTCAGATTGCTCTCGAGTATCTCGCAGCGCGCGGGTTTCAATGCGAAGTTCGCGATCCAGTATGGCTGAGCAAAGCACATCGAGACGACTTCTTTGTGGATTTGATAACTGGGATGAGCAACGGCGTAATCGTGGTGGACGATTCCTGGATTGAGCGCGCAAAGCCTGCGAACATTTACGGAATAGCCACTCGCGTCCTCGCCGCCGAGGAGCTTATTGCCTCGAAGCTTTTTGTGATTCGCCGCGAGCGCTTTGACGGCGCAGACATCGCCCACGCAATATACGGCACCCGGGGAAAGCTTGATTGGCGAAGAATGCTGGTCCTCGCAGGGGATCACTGGGAAATCTTGTTATGGGCGCTGATTTTATTCCGCTATGTTTATCCGGCGCAAACTCATTATGTTCCAAGCGACATTTGGAAGGATTTGCTGAAGCGATTCGGCGCAGCGGTTTCCAATCCCGATCC
>JBOGLB010000108.1:0-9737 GCA_050745965.1 Terriglobales bacterium
TCCTCCTATAGACCTCCTCAGCGCCTTTTCGGAAAGGGCGCTGGGCGGGTCTGATCGTGCGCCAGTCCTGGAACACCTGGCGCATTGCGCGGATTGTAGAGAGCTAGTTTTCTTGGCGGCGCCAGAGGTGATCTCGGCCGCCGAGCAAGGATCGAACGCACATTCTTCGGGCCGATTGATTTCCTGGCCTGTGCTGCGGTGGGCTTCGGTGGCTGCATGCGCCGTAATCGTGGTTGCAGCCGTAAGATTGCGCCCGAATTACCGCCATCCACGTCCGGGAATAACAATTGTCGCGGGACAGAACCAACAAGCTGCGTCGAAAGTTGCACCCGAAGTTCCCACTGAGAGCGTGTCTTCAAGCGTTTCCGCTGTTCAATCTGGCCGGGAAACATCTGAGCCGCAAAGGCTTCGTGACGTACCGGGAAAAGCTAAAGCCGTGCCGCGGATTTTGAGCCTGCCGCCAGACGATAATTTGTCCCGGCAAATGGGGCTGGTTGCGGATGCCGAGACCGATATGAGAAGGCCTACTCCTCGGTGGACACTTGCAGCGGATGGGACGCTTCAGAGATCGCTGGACGGCGGAATTTCCTGGAAGCCGATTCATGTTGCCCGCGATCATATATTCCGCGCGGTCGCGGTAGCGGGCCGAAGTGTTTGGCTGGGCGGGAAGCTGGGTGTGCTGTTTCACTCGAGCGATTCGGGACAGCATTGGACGCAACTGAAGACGACCGCAGACAGACCTCTACCTGATTCGGATATCATCGGCATCGAATTTGAAGACGAGCTGCACGGAAAATTAACTACCGCGAGCAATGAATCGTGGACCACGTCGGACGCCGGGCATACCTGGCAAAAACAGTAGCGTCTCGCAATTCTGGAATCCAACTCCTCAACATCTTCCGAAATTTTTAAGATCGCCTGATCTCAGCGACCTAAAGCCGACATTCAGAGTGGACGCGTTATCGCAGCTGTAAACCGCTGCGCCACCCAAAAGCAAACGCAATGTCGAGTACGAAAAGCAGTGGGAACACAGAGTCCTTCCGAAAGATTCAGGCTACGCGCGGCCAAAGCAGGCTGTTAATGACGGCAAGCGAAGCGATGTTACGTGCCGAGAACTGCGATTACCAAAGTGACGTTTACACAGAACGGCCCTCGCCATACTATCCAGTTGTGGTTTGGCAGTTCTGGGGGAGGGCTGCCGGGGCGTCCTAAACTTAAATGTTTAGGGCGCTTTTTATTTGGGGGCAATGTCGCGAGACAAGACTGTACGGCTCAGTTAATTCAGTGGTGGTAATATCTAGGATTCACGGTTTCTGCTGACGCTGTTTTTCAGACTTGTCAATCGCCTTCCGGAACTGCTCAACAGCGGTCACCTGGGGTCCGTCCAATGCATTTTCTCCCATGTATCTCCACACGGGTGGCATGTCTAACGGATGCTCGAATCCGCCCCGATACACTTCAAAAGTATCTTCAGACGAGCCAGCCTCGTTCCCAATCTGCGGGCCTCGGCTAGCGCTTGGATTGGGGTTTGTCACATCCGGGGGACGACCGCGAGGAAGACCAACGCGCGAACCGTCATTATTAGGCTGATAGATTACCGGACCGGTGTCCGCTGGCGAGTTTGAGATGACCGGACCGCCCTGATTTCCTTTTCGCACCGCGATGATCAAGTCGGCAGGCTCCGAGTTAACCAGTTGGAACCTGCCCCATTTCATGAGTGCTCTCTCAACCACCTCCTGAGCAGTACGATTCGCGGTCGGATGAGTTACAGGTTCGCCGGTATCAGGACTAATCACGACGATGACTGTCCTCGCTACCAGTACTTCGTCTGGAAGCAATTGCTTTTTCTTGTTTTTCGCCGCGATCTGGGGGGTTAGCGAAGCCATGAGGAGGAAAAGACAAATAGCCGACGTGGGACGAAACATGTCGCCTCCCAAATATCAATGAATAACGGCATTATACGACCTAATAAGTGTCGCCCGTACACGAGTAGTCGTCTATTTTCGCGTCTCTCCCCGCTGCGACGGCACAAACTCCTCCATTACCGCTTTCCGCATTAGGTCGGGAGGTAATAATCCCTGCGCCAAAATAAAATCGTGGAATTTTTTCTGGTTAAATTTATCGCCAAGAGCCGCCTCGGTATCTTTCCGTAATGCGAGCAGCTTGGTGTACCCATAAAAATAGCTGTTCGCCTGTCCGGGCGCGCGATAGGTAAATCGCTCCACTTCCTCTTCCGCGAATGCAGGGGATTGCACCACGTCGTCCTCCAATACGCGCTTGGCTTCCGCAGGTTGGATCTGCCCGGACTGTAGTTCGGGATCGAGGAACGCACGTGCTGCACGCAGCAGGCGGTAATCGAGCGACACCAACTGGCCTTCCAGTGGCATGTAAGGTTTTATGAGATATTCCGAATAGAGTCCCCAGCCTTCGACGTTGGTGCTGTTGAAGGCGTAGCGGACCCGCGCCAGCGAGACTCCGTGCTCCAACATCGAGTCAAACTGCAATTCATGGCCCGGGCGCGCCTCATGAGCGATGAGCGTCCACGATGCCGCGTCAAAGGTGAAATCGTCGTACTTCTCTTTACTCTGGCCCGGCCCGGATGGGATGTTCAGCGGCAGAACGAATTCTCCCTTTTGACCGGTGTTATGGAGAAACGGCGGCGGCACCATGTGGGGCGCGGGCTGCTGAGCAGTTTCAGCAGCGGTCGCAATGCGAATGCGCGCCGGACGGTCCGGCAAAGTCACAATCTGATGCTCGACGATTATTTTCTCGATGTCCTTCAGCCGGTTTTGGTAGAAGGGAAGAATCGCATCTCCGACGAGTTGCTGCTTCTTCAACTCCTTCATCACATCCCGGTAATCCGCCGATGGAAGATGTCGCTGCTTTGCAATCTCGGCCGCGATCGGTTTCATTTCATTCTGCCATTCGGTGAACGACCGATGCGCCATCGCCGTCAGTTGCGCGGGCGGTATGTCAACGCCGTAATTCTCCAGCGCCAGCGCGTATTCCTGAGGGGGCAGGCGGAAATCAGCGCGCGCTTTGGGAAGCACAGTCGCAGTCACCCACGCGTCGTAATCCTGCAATTGGGATTTTAGTTTTGCGTACGGCTCCTGCCAGCCGGTCAGGTTGTACTTCTTCATGAGCGCGGCAATTCCATCCAGATAATTGGAATTTCGGCTGAGTTCGGTTTGAATTTCAAGCCGTGCGGGATAGATGATGCCGGGCTTGGCCATTTGCTCCATCGTCCGGTGCTTCAGTATTTCCGTGAGTGGTTCGTATCTCGGTTCGAGGCCCGCATATTCTCGGATGCGGACCACCGCTGCCGGCCGCCGTCCTGAAGGCGTCTGCTCATCCAGCAAAATGCGAAGCCCGCTGAATACTTCCTCGCTTGCGTTCAAGAATTCGACCTTATGTGCCCGCTCGAAGTCCTGCTCTCTGAATTGCAATCCAACTCTGCGAATAATGATGTCGAGATCCTGCGCGACTTCTCTCTGTTGCGGCTGTTTCGCCGCGTCCTTTAATTTGGATAGAACAGCGGCCGTCTCCGCGCGCTGCGCGTCTTCATCGGCGAAAGTAGGCTGCGAGATTCTAGTGTCGTATTGGCTCAATCCCTGGTCAGATCCGACTTCAGGATGATGCTTCATCACAATCGCCAGCAGCATATTCGTATAGCCGTTGCTGGTCGCGATCCAAGCGCGATTCACGCTTACGTTCTGCGCTAAAAGTGGCGAGGCTACAAGTGCCGCGATCACTATGGAATTCAGTTTGGAGATTAATGGTTTGGCGATCATGTTCCTCCCTGAAAAAATGACGGGGAATCAGTAAAACATGGTCACCTGAAAAGTGCAATTTCTAAGAGACTCTTTTGTCCTCCGGTGCTTGAGGCCGAGGAAAGCGACAATTTGTCGGTAGTGACTTATGTGCGACTTATGATAGGTTTCAGCATCAAATACTAGTGCTAAATTGGTAGAGTTAATCTTCGGGGGCAGCGCCTGGTGGTCTGCATTCCCCGCAAATTTTCCTGGAGGAACGATGGCAGGCAACGGCATTATTGAAGTGAACGACGCGAATTTCGATCAGGACGTGTTGAAATCGGAGACTCCAGTCCTGGTGGATTTTTGGGCGACTTGGTGTGGGCCATGCCGGGCTATTGCTCCCATCGTCGAGGAACTGGCGCAGCATTACCAGGGCAAAATCAAAATCGGCAAGATGGATGTTGACCGGAACAGCGCGACTCCCATGCGTTATAAAGTTACCGGAATTCCGACCCTGTTAATTTTCAAGGGTGGGCAGGTTGTAGAGCAACTTGTCGGCTACAGGCCGAAGGAAGCAATTCAACAGGCATTGGACAAGCATTTGGCGTAACGGATTTCATTGAGGCTGAGGGCGAAGCGTTCGGACAAGGATCCGAACGCTTTTTGTTTGCGTGGAAAGCCTGGGAAACCTGGCGGTGATTGTTCGTCGGTCCACCTTTGAACGGGCGCGGCCTTTCCGAGTCTCCCCCAGGTTGCGTCCCGTTCGGGACGTGTTTTAGTTGCAGATTGCCCTACCCAGGACTTTCGTCCTGGGCTATCGTCGGTCCGCTACGCGGCTGAGGTTTGATTTGTTCCACGGTTCGGCACCGAATCGAGTAGCAATAGAAAAGACGCGATCCCGATTTAGGAGGCCTCTTTTGCGGCAAGGGCATGCAAATATTTGCGGCTCTCGGAAGGCGAGCCGACAATTTTCATAGACTCCCAATCGTATGGCAGTTCTTTCCCGCAATCCAGACAAGCTACGTAGGTGCCGGTCAATGAAGCGGCGCCCGTGCGGCGGCTGCCTGCGCGGCGGCTGGCGCTTCGGGGAAAACTATAATGGCTATGAGAGCAACCAAATACGGCGTCGAATAGTTCTGCGATCATTCTGCTACCTCCCCAGACAGCAGTTGAAATTTTGATCCTCGAAACCCAGGAGATCCGAAGCTCAAAACTCAGGTCATTTACTTAGATTCAGTTTTGGAGAAAAAGGTTCCGATCAGACAGGTCGTTTCAATACACTTCGACGGAAATTGGAAGCGAATCGGGAAAATCAGTCAGGCAACTGTTCAAGCGTTTTCGGAATCGGCTTTCTTGCGGGCTTGACACTTGGTGACTATGGCGGAACGGAGGCGATTCCTCAAGTCATCCGGGAGTTCATAGAGTTGAGAGTCGCGGTAGATCTCGATGGTTTTCTTGGTGGTATCGCAGACGACATAGCAGTTGTGGCACCACGAAAGATGATCTTCCAGTTCAGATTTAGTGCGGGCATCTATGACGCCGTCCAGATAATTCGTCAGCTCCTGTAGAAATTCAGAGCACTTCACTGGTTGCCATCTCCACTCTCAATTTTCGGTATGCCGTCGCCATCCTCAAGCTCCAATTTTGCGTTGCCAGGTTCGCGACGTTGAAAGAATCGGCTAAGCCGTTCCCGCAGTTGCAGCCGCGCCCGCAACAGCCTCGATTTTACCGCTGGAATACTGAGGTCCAGCGCTTCCGCGGTCTCTTCCGTCGAAAGACCTTCAACGTCCCGCAGTACAAACACGGTTCTAAAAGTTGCGGGCAGCCCCTGTATGGTCTTGGTCAAAATCTCCCGCAACTCAGCCTGGTTGTACTGTTGCTCGGGATTCGGGCTCCAATCCGCTACTTCCCGCGGGACCGAATCTTCTTCTGTCTTAACCTCTTCGTCCAGAGAAACCGTGCGTTCCGGACGGCGCCGCCTCAACTTCATCAGCGCTTCATTCACCGCAATGCGAACCAGCCAGGTATAAAACTTCGACTGTCCCTGGAACTGCTTCAGATTGCTATACGCTTTAAGGAACGCATCCTGCACCACATCTTCCGCGTCCTCGCGGTTTTGCGTGATGTGTTGCGCAATCCTAAAAACGTTCCGGTCATAACGCCTGACCAACTCTTCAAACGCCGAGACGTCGCCGTTCTTGGCGGCCTGGACGAGCGTAAGTTCATCGCTGACCGGTTCTGCTACTTTTGGTTGGATGGTATTCATCATTCGTCCGATGCAACAATTTTACGGCTTTCCGGCGCTTGCGAACAGAAGGGCTATTTTACTCGGTACTTTAGTGTTCCGCGAACTGTTTT
The DNA here is from genome assembly GCA_050745965.1 of Terriglobales bacterium. Classification (GTDB taxonomy): domain Bacteria; phylum Acidobacteriota; class Terriglobia; order Terriglobales; family Acidobacteriaceae; genus PALSA-188. Next base: position 6,114 of record JBOGLB010000108.1, read on the forward strand.
GACGTATCCAATTGCACAAGGTTTACGCTAGATTGCAATCAGGCCGCTGTTGACGCGGTAGAACACGTCCTAACGTGCCTTCCGGACAGTAGAGTAATTGGCAATATAATCAGGCGTTAGAGGTGCGGAACGTTTTAGAACGACAATCCGGTCTTGCGGAGCGGTAAGGGCGACAATGGCAGAGATATCTTTAATCGAACGAATTGTGGGCGCGGCGGTCTCTCGCATATTGGAGAGCCATATTCCATCATTGCGGGAGGATATGGTTCGAAGCGTGGTGGCGGAGTTACTGCCGGAAATCGCAAAGTTCCAGGGTGAAACCGCGGGAGCGCAGGAGAAGAGTGACGGCAGCACGCAGGCCGATTTACTGGCAGCCATATCCGCGATTCACTTAGGAACGACGCAGAAGGAAATCCTGCGAGCGCTTCTGAAAAGCACCGCTCAGTATAGTGGACGTTCTGCGCTTTTCGTAATTAAGTCTGGCTTGGCAACGGGATGGCAGGGGCGTGGTTTCGAAAATAGCGATGCCATCAAAGATTTTTCTCTTGATTTGAGAAGCGGAATCGCCGCGCAGGCCATGACGAGTCGTACTGTCTGCACTGGAGCCGCAAGCGACGTGGATGCAAGATTCATGACTCACTTTCGCGCCCCAGCGGATGGTGCGGTTCTATTCCTGCCGCTGTTGTTAAAAGACAAGATCGCGGCTTTGGTTTACGCGGATGCCGGCATCAAAGCGGACGGAAAAATAGATTCGGCGGCTCTGGAACTGGTAGTCGCCGCGACCAGCGCTTGGTTGGAAGTGATTTCATTGCGCAAGCAGGCCTACAAAGAGGGTCCAGCTGAATTGGCGGAGAGGCCGGAGGCCCCATCGCCGGCGACGGCAGCCCATTCGGCGACCGATCCGTTCGCCGCCCATGCTCCCGCGCACACACCGGTGCCCGTGCCACAACAATCAGCGGCCGTCGTCGAGACTGAAGCAACCGTGGAGGAAGCCGCTCCGATGGCGATGGCGGCCTCGGCGACTCATTCGTCAACCGGCACGGCATCCAATCGAGTCGAATCCGAAACATCAGTCGCAGACCAGGATACTCATCGGAAAGCGCAACGCTTTGCCCGGCTTCTTATTGATGAGATCAAGCTTTACAACAAAGACACAGTGGTGGAAGGGCGTAAGAATCACGACCTATACGATCGTTTGAAGGAAGACATCGAGAAGAGCCGGATTACCTACCAAAAAAGATATGGCAGTACTGCTGCTGCCGACGGAGATTATTTTAATCAGGAACTCGTTCGCAGCCTGGCCGAAGATAATGTTGCGCTTCTGGGTGTAAACTATCCGCACTGATTAAGAAAGTCATTGAAGCTCTGGCTGTGTATTCTCTGCGATCTATTTTTATCTCTATCCTCTTCGGCATAACAGCATCGTTGGGTTATTTTTCCGCCGGAACCCCTTTCTTATTCGCACAATCATCCGTCGCATCATCATCGCACCACAAGAAAACTCAATCTTCCAGGAAGAAGACCCTAACTCACCGACGGAAATCGCGAAACTCGCCCCGTTTGCGGCGCATGCGGCTCGCCTTCGTGGCATCGAGCAGCCTTAAATCCATGGCGCGGCAGTTGCTACAGGACCGCACACCAACCGCGTATGCAGGCGTCGAAGCCTATGCGCGCCGACACGGCGGGGAGGATGCCGGAGCGCTGGCCTGGCTGGTGGTGGGATACGCGCACACCCTGGACCACGATTATGCGCAAGCCATCCCAGCTTTGAGCCGTGCCCATCCACGTGCGGGGGAGCTTGGCGATTATGTGGACTATTATCGCGGCGAATCGTACTTCCAAACCGGACGCATTCCCGAAGCCATGGCAGCGTTGAGCGGCTTTGAGAAAAAATATCCCGAGTCACTGCTGATAGTTGATGCCCATCTGCTGTATGCAAACCTTCTGGTGACAGAGGGCCAAGCGCATGCCGCCGCGGCGTTGCTGGAACAAAACCGCAAGCCGGTTCGGGCGGATGTGGAGCTCGCGCTGGGCCGTGCGTACGCGGCTGCGGGAGATACGACCAAGGCAACGGCGATTTTCAGCAATCTGTACTTCACCATGCCGCTTAGTTTCGAAGCTACCGAGGCTGGGCAGGAGTTACAGAAGTTATCGCCGGCTACGTTGTCTTCGGCTGCCGTTGGCGACTTAAGAATGAGGGCTGATCTATTGGCGAGAGGGCGGCGATACAGCGACGCGGCCGATGAATATCGCGCATTGCTCAATCAGGTCGCTGCGGGAGAGCGTCCCGCACTGCAACTATCATTGGTGGACGCATTGCGCCACGCAGGGCGGGCCAAAGAAGCGAAGCAAGCGCTTGAGACTGTCCCCAGTGCACCGCCGGAAATTAATGCGGGACGGCTCTTTAACCTGGGCGAGCTTGCCCGCGCCGAGAATGATGACGACACGTTCCTCAAAATTCTAGATCAATTGCGGCAAGTGGACGCGACGAGTCCTTACCTGGAAGATGCTTTGCTGGAGGCTGGCAACATCTACCTGCTGAGACCAGACTACGACCGTGCCATTGATTCCTATCGCGAGTTGCAGGTGCGGTTTCCGAATGCGGCCAAGGCATCTTACGCGCACTGGAAGGTAGCGTGGCTGAGTCTGAGGCAAGGTCGAAACGCCGAAGCGAAGACGGAATTTGAGAACCAGATAGGGCTGTATCCCAATTCCGCGGAAGTTCCGGCGGCCCTTTACTGGAGGGCACGTCTGGCTCAGGAGGATGGCGATCAGGCTATGGCTGCCGCGTACTACCAGAAGTTGTCGCTGCGATTTCGCAACTATTATTATGGCGAACTGGCTCGCGAGCAATTGCACAAGATGAAAGTGAATGGTCCTCCGCAGCACTATGCTTTATTGGATCGAGTGCCCCCCATGAGTTCCGATCCTGCGCCGACAGACGACACGGTGCCAACTGATGACCTTCGAGTTCAGAAAGCGCACCTGCTGGAAAATGGAGCACTGCTGGATTTCGCGGTTCGCGAATTGAAAGCCGCGGACGAAGAAGATAAAGGCGCGTGGCTTCCCGCCGAAACCGCGCGCATGTACGAGGACGCCGGACGTTATGACGTCGCAATCGAAGTCTTGAAGCGAGCCGTCCCAAATTATTTTGCGGTGGATTTAGACACGTTGCCACGTTCGTATTGGGAGGCGCTTTTTCCGAAGCCCTATTGGCTGGATTTGAAGAGATTTTCTTCAAGCAATGCGCTCGATCCCTATCTCGTGGCGTCGTTAATTCGTCAGGAGTCGGAATTCAATCCAAATGCATTGTCGCGGAAAGACGCCGTGGGATTGATGCAACTGTTGCCTAAAGTTGGAAAGACGTTGGCTAAACAAGAAAAGATAAAACATTATAGGGCTGCTCAGTTATTCACTCCGGGCATGAATTTGCAACTGGGCACACGTTATTTTCGCGCGATGGTAGATAAGTTTGGCGCGTTTGAATACGCGCTGGCAGCCTATAACGCTGGCACCGATAGAGTCCAAAGCTGGCTGGGAGACGGAAAGTACCGCGACCCGCAAGAGTTCGTTGAGTCCATTCCATTTACCGAGACTCGAGAGTATGTGCAAGCTATTCTGCGG
>JBOGLB010000109.1:0-7365 GCA_050745965.1 Terriglobales bacterium
AATCACCTTGCCAAGCAATATTCCGAGCGAACGAACGTCGCGGCGCAAGGGCGCATCCTTCGACGAATCGTTCGTCGCCGCCGTAAGTTCGGCGAGGCGGCTACACTGATCGTTCGCGCTCCAAAGCGACCACTCTGTCATAGATGGAATTAATAGTAATGCATTGTTGTGGCGATTCTCCAAGAGGTGTTCCTTCTGTGGGGTGCAAACAGAAAGACAATGTTGCTGCAACAAACAGACATGGACAGCCCTATTTGTCTTTGGAAATTTAAACTGACCCAGTACCCCGTTCTTTCCTTGGTTGACGGCGGTTTGGCAATGCCATAATCTTCCATTGTTACTCTAGTCATGAACGGAACGCATGTCCGGTTCAAAGTCTTAAGCGGCAAGGGCTTTCCGGATAATTCAGCAACCGGAAATCAGATTCGCATGCCGGGGAAACAGTACAACGAAAAGGTAGTTATGCCGCATCTGACTGAGTGCGGACGGAAAAGGCGACTTGACCGACGCGCGAAAATCGCAAGCCCAGAAGCTTTCTGAAGTAGAACTGATCGAGCGAGCCAAGCAGGGGGACGCAGAAGCCTTCGAGGGCCTGTATAACCTGCATAAGCGGCGTGTTTACTCGCTATGTTTGCGCATGACAGCCAATACGGCGGCGGCCGAAGACCTCACCCAGGAAGCTTTTCTGCAATTGTTTCGGAAGATCGGGACTTTTCGAGGCGAATCAGCGTTTTCGACTTGGCTGCACCGGATGGCAGTCAATGTCGTGCTGATGCAGTTGCGCAAGAAGGGCCTTCCCGTGGTTCCGCTGGAAGATACGATCGAGACCGAGGAAGAGGCTCCGAAAAAGGAATTGGGCGCTCCGGATCCCAGTCTTGCGGGATCCATAGATCGCCTGCAATTACAGCGGGCGGTCGAGGACCTTCCGCCGGGTTACCGCTCAATTTTCGTGTTACATGACGTAGAAGGTTACGAGCACAATGAGATTGCCGAGATTGTAGGTTGTTCGGTAGGAAACAGTAAGTCGCAGTTGCATAAAGCACGATTGAAACTGCGCGATCTTCTCAAAACGAGCAGAGCTGAAAAAGCCAGAAAGCCGTGAGAAGCGCGAGCGGTATTGGGGAGATGTTGTTATGACCTGTGAAGAATTCGAACGGGTCCTGCCAGAAGATGATCGCCGGCGAACGATCGAGCAGGAGTCTCATTTAGGTTCGTGTTTTGCATGTTCGGAGCTGGTTGCCGATCTGCATGCCATTTCACAGCAGGCGCGACTCTTGCGGGATACAGATGAAGGTGAGCCCAGCCCGCGAGTATGGAATTCCATCGAGATTGCGCTTCGTCAGGAAGGGTTGATCCGTGAAACGGAGTTGGCCCCCTTCCTAATACACAGTCAGCCCCGCCGCCGGCGTCTTGGCTGGCTGATGCCTGCGGGAGCCTTGGTGTTGCTGGTGTTCGGTGTCGTCCAGTACAATCGCGTGCCGCTTCACACAACTCAGCAAGCTGCTATTTCAGCAGAGGCTCCTCAAGTGATGGACGCCTCCAGCGCCGCCGACCAGCAAGTTCTCCAGGAAGTCTCAAGACGAATGCCGGCGATGCTGGCTTCCTACCGGGCTAATTTAAGGGATGTGAACTCTTACATCAGGGATGCCAAGGAATCTGTCAAGATGGATCCCAACGATGCGCAGGCGCAACAATATTTGATGAACGCATACGAGCAGAAATCAATGGTCTATGAAATGGCAATGGGCGGTTCTCTGCAATAATCTTATTCAGGATTAGCAGTTTAACTTTTCCGCGGAGTTGGGGATGGCCATGAAGTTGAGCGGCTGTGGCACTGCAAAGCTGGTTGGAATAGTTGTGTTAGCTGGCGCTGTCTTTGCGGGCGCAGAGACCCGCCAGCAACTTCATTTCAAAGTCGGGCGCAAGCCAAGCGTCTCTATCAACAACCAATACGGACCTATTTCCGTTAAAGCGGGCGCCCGAGGCGAAGTAGTAATCACGGCGGTGCTGCATTCTGACAAGGTCGAGGTTGACCAGAGTCATCGTGGCAACCGGGTTGATATTATCTCTCACCTGCTGGCCGGAGCCGATCAAAGTACGGGCCAGGTTGATTACGAAGTACTCGTGCCGACCGATGCAGATGTGACCCTGACGTCAATGACGGGGCCGTTGCATGCGGAAAAACTGCATGGCGACGTGATAATGGAAGGAAACACCGCGACTGTGGATGTGCGCGACGTGAGCGACGGCCACGTACACGTCAAGACTTTGAATGGACCAGTCACGCTAACGGACATTCGCGACGGCCACGTGGAAATTACCTCTCTTGGTGGTGATGTGGTGTTGACTTCAGTGGATGGTCCGCTGGTGGAAGTCAATTCGAGCAGCGGCAAAATAAGTTACAACGGAAATTTCGGGTCAGGCGGCGAATACTCCTTGACCAGCCACACTGGCGATATCGAAGCCACGGCCCCGAGCTACGCTTCGATCGACGTAACTGCCAGATCGGAGCAGGGGCAGGTGGAAAATGACTTCCAGTTACAGCCAAAACACACTTCGTTTCCTATAAGGGCGGGGAGTGCCTTTGCAGGTACGGTAGGCAAAGCCGCATCTTCGGTTAAGTTGTTTTCTTTCAGTGGTAAAATCCATCTCAAGAAGCGCTGAAAATCCGGCCTCGGCCAATCAAGGATAAACCCTGGTGGTGATCCAGGAAGCATGGGAAACCAATCGGCTTCGCTTCCGCACGCCGGTTCTTCGGCCCACAAACATGTTTCTCAAGTGATCGTCCTGGTGGGTTTCATGGGAGCAGGGAAGACTACCGTCGGAGAAGAGTTAGCCCGTCTCCTTGCTTGGTCTTTCGAAGACCTGGACGACCGGATTCAATCTCGCGAAGGCCGGACCATTGAGGAAATTTTTCGGGATTCAGGAGAGCCAGAGTTTCGGCGTTTCGAGCACATGGCGCTCCGCGAACTGCTCTGCGAGGCGAAATCTGAGCACAGCGTCATTGCGCTGGGCGGAGGTACATTTGCCGAGGCAAGAAATGTTTCTATGCTGCAAGACATGAATGTGCCATCCGTATTCCTTGATGCGCCGGTAGAAGAATTGTTTCGGCGATGCCGGCAGCAGCGACTTAACCGTCCATTACGGCAAGGCGAGGCAAATTTCCGCAAATTGTATGAGACTCGCCTCCCTCTTTACATGAGTGCGACATACCATATCGAAACCGACGGCAAACCAATCGAACAAATTGCGGCCGAAATAGTACGGATCGTCGGAATCTCTCCATCCAAATGATTCCGAGATTTTTAACGCTGGGGGACTGAGACGTGACGCTTAGGAAAATAATATCCGCAGCTCTTGGATTACTGCTCATCGGCAGCGGGATCGCAGCTGGCAAGGACAAGGAGAACAATTCGGCCGTTCAAGTGGTGGACTCCGGATCGTTTGGCATATTCATGAACAGTCGGCGCGTGGCGACCGAGACTTTCTCGATTAAGCAGGGACCGAAGGGCAGCACCGTGACCTCCGAGTTCAAGGCTGACGGTGCATCAGACACCTCAACCCAGGACTCGGAACTTCAATTAAATACCGCAGGTGAACTGGAAAAGTACGAGTGGAAGGAAGTGAGTCCTGGCAAAACCCAGGCTGTGGTCTTGCCCAACGATAATTTCCTTATCGAGCGTGTTACCCCCGCTCCGGGTGACAAGCCATTGGAACAGCCATTTATGCTCCCGGCCTCCACCAGCATTCTCGATGATTATTTTTTTATTCAACGGGAAGTTCTGGTGTGGAAGTATCTGGCGATCGGATGCCGCCAGGACAAAGGCCAGGTGCAGTGTTTGCCAAACCAAAAAACACAATTTGGCACGCTTGACCCTCATCCCCCAGGAAGTTCCATGGCTGTAAGCATGGCCTTTTCCGGCAAGGAGCAAATCCCGATTCGAGGAGTGGAACGCGCGCTAAACCGTTTTACTCTCAAGACCGAGAATGGCGACTGGTCTCTATGGCTCGATGATCAGTTTAAGCTCGTCCGAATCTTGATTGAAAATGACAAGACCGAAGTCCTTCGCGACTAGCTTCAGTTAAGATTGCATCTCAATGTCTCTGATTGATGCACGTACCAGCCGGGTTCTGATCACCGTTCTGCTGTTCGTCCTGGTGCTGGGGTTCCTTTACGTCGCGCATCACACCCTTGTAGCGTTCTTATTCGCTGTTTTCTTCGCCTACCTGGTGGATCCTGCTGTTTCTCGCTGTGAGAAGTGGACGCACAGTCGCGGCGGCGCAATTGCGGTGATTTATGTTCTACTGCTTGCGCTTCTAATTACATTTTTCTTCTTCGTCGGACCGCAGATTGCACGCCAGGCACAAAAACTTACAACGGCTTTGCCAACTACTCAAGGCAAAGTCACAACCAGCGGGCTTGGTGAAATTACAGAGAAGATTGGCAATCAACATGGTTGGAGCCGAGCCACAATTAACCGGTTGAAAGATCTTTTGAGCCAGCATAAGAACGAAATTGTTCAACTCGCCCAGCGGCTGGGTATTCGAGTTGCCGAAGTCGTTCAGCAATCCTGGTTAATAATTGTCGTCCCCATATTGGCTGCTTTTTTCCTCAGGGATGGCCGTGCATTCAGCGATGTCGCTCTGTCGCTCGTACAAACAAAACCACAACGCGAGTTTTTACAAGGGGTACTGGACGACATGAACCAGATGCTCGCGCATTTTATTCGCGCTCAGTTGACGCTGGCAGCTTTGTCGTGGGTGGTTTATACGGGGTTCATGTCAGCCATGGGCGTTCCCTTCGCTCTCGTGTTAGGCACGGCTGGCGGAGTCATGGAGTTCATTCCCGTGGTTGGTCCGCTCGTTGCCGCAGTGGTAATCATCGGAATGGCCACACTGATGGCTTATCCCCACTGGCTGGTGTTGCTCATTTTTCTTGCCGTGTGGAGATTAATTCTGGATTACCTGATTTCGCCCCGCATCATGGGCCGAAGCCTCGAACTGCATCCGCTGGCCGCTATTTTTGGCGTCCTCGCCGGTGCAGAAATTGCCGGCGTGCTTGGAGTCTATCTTTCGATTCCGGTAATGGCCAGCCTGCGAATTGTCTGGAGACGCTGGCGTTTGTACGCTGAGAAAAAACGCTTCGGTCCGCTGAACGATTATTCTTTCGGAACCGAAATCACCCCTCATCAGTAACCGAAAATGCGGATCATGCCCATTCAAGCCTTCTTTTGAGTCTGTGTGAGAACTCGAATTTGCGAACCCCTCAAAGCTCCTGCTCACTACCCATTGTTTTTTACGCCCGAGGCTAGACGCCGACAGTGTTTTTATCCAAGGGTAGTCTCGCGGAGACGGTTGTGCCTTTGCCGTTGGAGCGAACTTCAAACTCCCCCCCCAGTTGCCTGACGCGTTCCCTCATACCGCTAAGACCGACACCGGATGCGCCGCCGCCCATTTCTATCTCCCAGATCTTTTCTTTCGGTATACCCTTCCCTTCGTCAGAAACCTCAAGCGTAATTTCGTGGGCAGAGCGCGTGACACGAACACTTGCCGTGGGACTTTCAGAATGGCGGTGAACATTGGTCAGGGACTCCTGCACGAGGCGGAATAGCGCAGTTTCCAACTCGCTGGGCAGACGCCCAAAATTTTCATCAAGCTGCAAGTCAACCTTCATATTGCTGCGCTCGGCAAATTGATCGAGATACCAGCGAACGCCCGACGCCAAACCAACTTCATCAAGCAGAGGCGGGTGCAGCAAATGAGAGATGGTTCGAATTTCACTTGATATCTGCTCAATCAAAGCGCGGTTCTGCGCCACCGCTTTCTGCGAGCTAGGGCTAAGGCTTTTGTCCCCGGCAACGACGGCGATGTTCATGCTGATTGCGGCCAGCATTTGTCCGACGCTGTCATGCAACTCGCGTGCCAAGCGCCGCTGTTCGTCGTCCCGCAATCGAAGCAACCTGCCGGAGAGCTCACGAAGACTTGCCTCGGCGCGGTTGCGTTCCGCAATTTGTTCTTCCAGTTCGGCAGTACGTTCTCTCACTTGCTGTTCAAGATGTTCATGCGCCTGCACTAAACTGGCTTCCGCGGCTTTGCGTCCGGTGATATCGCGTGAAGAACATAGCAGCTTTGTGACCTTCCCTCCGGTATCCTTAATCGGAGTTATTGCGACATCCCACCATTTTGGCGTTCCTTTTAGAGTGGGGCAAAAAGCCTGAAAAAAGCCCGTCCCTCCGGTTTGGGCGCTATGCAACGCCGCGATCACGGCGTCCTGATCCGCCGACTGCCAAAACTCCACCCAATTCACGTCCTCGCACTGCGAAAATTTATCTACTTCCATGAGCTTCATCGCCACCGGGCTCATGTATTTGATACGAAAGTCCAGATCGAGCACTTTAATGCAATCCGAACCGCTTTCCAGGATGCGCCGGTTGAACTCCTCGCTTTCGCGAAGGGTGCTTTCAATCTCCCGGCATTTCGCATTGTCGCCTTCCGCTTCCTGTCGCGCGCGCTTCTCCGAATCCAGCAGGTAAATCATGCTCAACGCCGAACTGGTGAATTCCGCGAGGCTGGTCATGACTCTCAAATCTTCAGCATCGAAGTGGGTGTGATCGTCGTGCGCAAGAATCCAGATTGTGCCGAGGGGATTTTCGCCGGCCAGCGGGACCACCAGTGCTTCAACGAAGGGTACGCCAGCCGATGCAAAGTATTGAAAACGTTGCTCAGGGTGCGCAAATAATTGTGCCGACTGACGATCGAGCACTACACCGCACGGACTAAACCCACGAGGCGTAAAGCCGCCCACATGGTCCTTGAGCCGCCCGGCGACATTCGTCCAACGGAAAATTACTTCTCCGTCCGGTAGCGTCTCAAGCAAACTCAGTCCCGCCGTACCTGCGTTACAGAGTTCCACGGCAAATTGCAGCAACATGTTGGGCAGTTGCTCGGGAGCATTCGCCATCGTCTTCGCCAGCGTTCGCAGAGCTTCGTTTTCTTTGGCAAACATGGGCAGACGCGGAGGCCGGGCCGCCAACTTCTCCGTAATGAGAATCTCGTCCAGGGGTGCAGAACCGGCCAGCAGCATGTCCGAAGAACGGTTTGAAACTGGTTGCGTAGACATTGTGCACCTGACCCTACTTGCCAATGTGCGAGACCTTTACCGAACCTATTGTTTCATCTCTTAACCCGAAAGTTAATCAAAAAAATCATGTTAGATATCGTACCGAGAGCTGGCGCTAGCTCATTCCTGTCGCTCCACCAAAGATCTTTTACCGACATTCAACACAATACTGCGTTGCGCTCGACTGCAAGGGGTGCTTGCTTCACTTGCGCAATTCAAATGCCTGGTCCACCTAGGTACTTCAT
>JBOGLB010000110.1:0-6114 GCA_050745965.1 Terriglobales bacterium
AGACCTGCACTTCGCGATTCTCAACGCGAAAGTCAGACGGCGTGGCGCAGGAAAAAAACTCATCGCTAGCTGCGATGATGCGACGATTATATTCGCGCAGGTAGGTTTCGCTGTCTTCCGAGGAAGCTCCTGGCTTGTATCCATTGCGGCAGGGCCAGCACTCGGCCCATTCGAGGCCCCATTCCAATGGACGCACTACACGATTCCGGTCCACGGACGTGAGCCGCGTTTCCCAGTCGTACATCCATTCCGCATAGCGCGAAGGCATGATGGAGGATAGCAAGATGTGCCTGGGTGGTCACGAATCGAGCATTGGAGTGCGCGAATCAGCACTGGCTGAACGAAATTAAAGCTTCAGCTTCACGACTCATTCACTGTCTTCAACGAGAAGCTAGTCTCTCCAACCGTCAATTCAGAGAACATATGAATTGACCTTGCTGAGAACTGCCAACTTTAAGAACTGATTTCAACCTTTGGCAGCGTAACTGGGTGCTCCCCGCGATACACGCGCGAAATCCCGCGCACGATATGCCGCATGGGAAGTACGCCTTTATCATCCGCAAAAAAGATTTCGCCGACTCGGCTGCTGCGGTAGAACCAGCGGCGGAGCAGGGCGAGATTTTCCATCACTGCGAGAGATGTTGTCGCATCTTCCAAGGGAATTAACGAAAGCGCTCCCTGAATGCGCGCTTCCATAGAGTGCGATTTGGATTGATTCCCGGGCTGAATTGGAAATGGCGCGGGACCGCAGATTCGCGAGGCATGAATGTTAAATAAATTTACACTGCCGGACAATGCGCTGGGCTGCACCATCACTCCGTTCAGCAGATCGAGGCGGTGAACGATTTCCGGAAGCTGACTCAGAAGAGATTTGAGCTTATCCACGCGCGCGTGCAAAGCAGCGGCATTTTCGAATTCCGTATTAGAAGAGGCTTGATCACGCTGGATGGAAATCTGGCGCAGCAGCGAGTCGCCTTTTGTTTCGAAGTATGACTGCACCCGTGCAACTTCCGCGCCGTATTCTTGATCCGTGCACCCTTGGAAACAGGGTGCGAGGCACATTTTCATTTCGGAGTAAATGCATCCAGGAAAAGATGGGTCCGGATGAAGATCCTCGACGCAGCGGCGCATTTTGAAAAAATCAAGTGAGTCGCTTGCAAACCTTTCGGCGAAGCTTCGCGACGCGAACGGTCCATAGTAAAGAGAGCGGCCACTTAACCGGCCGAGGCGCGTTGTGATCGAAGCTCTGGGATACTCGTTTTCCAGATGCAGCTTAACTAGCGGAGCGAATCGCAGCCGCAGCCGGTCGGCATAAGTCTTTGGAAAAGCATCGCGTAGTACACGGTAAAGCAAAAAGCTGGATTCGAAGTCCGACCCTGTAGTGCTGTACTCGATCCAACGAACAAACTCGCGCAGGTTCAGCTTCTTGGTGTGCTCGGGTGGAACCCCTAAAAGACGCTGCAATCGTTTCCGCAGATTCGTAGTCTTGCTGACGTACGGCTCGGAAGACGGATCGGCCCCGCGCAAGAGAAAGACGGCCGGCGCAGAGGGGATTGCAGCAAAAATTTCAGCATCGCGGTCAGCGATAAATTCCACGCGCTGGTTGAGCACGAAGCTATTCTAGTCATCCCGAACTCGAATCCACAGGCGATTTAGCACGGCGGACTTTTCTGGTTTAGCGCCGATCCTGGGCCGGGAGGCCAGCGATTGTGTGAAAAAGGGGCTACTATTTCCCTTGTTACTAACATCCAAGGGTCGGCGTTCAGTTCAAATCGGAGGCAAGCGCATGAAGAAGCTAATGGGATTTTGTGCAGTGATGCTAATACTCTCTCTGCCCGTTTTCGCCCAGCGTGACGACAATAAGGGCGGCGATCAACAGCACGCTCAACCACAGCCAAAACAACAGCAACACGCGCAGCCGCAGCGTGGCCAGAAGCCCCAAGGAGGGCACGATCAGGGCGTGGGCAATGGACATATTCCAGCGCACGGACCGGCGTCGGCTCGTACGCAGTCTCAGCCCGCTCGCGCCAATGTACAGTTATCCCGGGAAAATCGCGGTTCCAAGGCTGGCCCTGTTCAGCCGCAGCAAGGTCAACGGCGGAGTTTTCAGGATCAGCCGACCCATCCGGAAGCTCCTCACGTCCACGCACAAAATGATCAGTGGGTGGGGCACGACAGCGGACGCAATGATGCCAACTATCATCTCGATCATCCATGGGAACACGGACACTTCACCGGTGCCATCGGTCCGCAGCACATCTGGCGGTTGGGTGGCGGCGACCGGGATCGCTTCAACGTAGGCGGCTTCTTCTTTCAGGTTGCTCCATACGACGATGATTATGCTAGCAACTGGCTCTGGGATAGCGACGACATCGTGATCTACGCGGATCCTGACCATGACGGTTGGTACCTCGCTTACAACGTTCGATTGGGCACCTACGTTCACGTTATGTATTTGGGAAGTTAGAGTTTTTGGACCCGGCTCTTCTCTGGGTTGGAGCCGGGGTCACCCTGGATGTGCAGCAGATTGGGTACGGATTTGGAACCCAGCGGAGTACTACTCACTCAACGTTGGCAGCTGACGTTCAAACTGCTGAAGGTCCCAGTAATCGCGCCACGCAGCGATTTTGCCGTCACGCAGTTCAAAAACGCCCATGCACGGGACACTGACGTGAGTCCCACCGACCAGAAAATTGTCCACGCGCTCGGTCAACACGACATCAGCGTCAGCAACAATGCGGCGTATTTCCCACGGCAGAGCCGTCATACGCTCTGCCCCACGCCGCAAGGTTTCCCGGATGGCTTCACGTCCCTTTACCGCCTGCCAAGGCGCATTCCACCATACAGCGTCATCGGTGAAGTAACTGGCGAACTCCTCAGCATCCGCGTGCGCACACACCTCAATGAAGCGCCGAATCAACGCAATGTTTTCCGTTTTGTCCATCAAAGTCTCCAGGATTCATTAGTATCTACTATGCATCACAGGACAGAAAGGACAATAATTGGATTCACAGCAAACCGTATCTATGGCGAACATTGAGCGGCAGAATCTGAAAGCTGAAGCCTTCGCCAAGTTGCATCGCGGGCCGCGCGTCTTGCTGCTGCCCAATGTCTGGGACGTGGCGAGTGCGCGCATTCTGCACGAAACGAGCTTCGAAGCGATCGCAACCACAAGCGCCGGAGTCGCGTTCAGCCTCGGCTATCCCGACGGCCAGCGCATCTCGCGGGCCGAAATGCTCGCTGCGGTGGCGAGGATTGCCCGTGCTGTAACCGTCCCCGTGACCGCGGACGCCGAGGCCGGATATGGTGATCGTCCCGAAGACGCGGCCCTTACCGCATCTGGCGTGATCGCTGCGGGCGCGGTCGGGATGAATCTTGAAGATGGCCGCGATGATCCCGCGAATCCGCTGATTAATCTGACGCTGGCGGTGGAAAAAATTCGGGCTGTACGCCAAGCCGCCATGGCAGCCGGTGTGCCAATCGTGCTCAACGCTAGAACCGATGTCTACCTGGAGCAGGTGGGACGTCCGGAGACCCGTTACGACGAAACCGTCCGGCGGCTGTCGGCGTATCGCGACGCGGGCGCGGACTGCCTGTTTGCGCCCGGGGTGCGGGATGAGCCAACTATTGAGCGGCTGGTGCGCGATCTGAAATGGCCCCTGAATATACTGGCCGTTCCGGGATCTCCGTCTGTCTCCAAGTTGCAAGAAATGGGCGTGGCCCGTGTCAGCCTCGGTTCAGGGCCGATGCGAGCAACGCTAGGGTTGCTCCAGCGGATGGCAGAGGAACTTAGAACGTGTGGGACTTACAAACTAATGGAGGGAGCACCCGCGCATGCGGACGTGAACAAGATGATGGAGAGGATTTCGAAATCCTAACGAAAGCTCGCGCTTTTCATTTTTTGGCGAAAGTCTTCGCCCTCCATCTTTACGAGGCGGCACATTTCATGCAGCCGCGACCGCATGCGCTCGCCAATCCTATCGCCCAATGTTTCTCTTCGCACCGAGCGTTGCGCCCGTCCGAACTCGGAGTTGGGATTCCCGGAGAGATCCTGGCCAGGTTCGTCCGCGAAATTAGTAGTGATAATGGTGGTCCGCTTGTCGTTATAGCGTGTGTTCAGAATCAGGCTGACGGTATCCCATACCCATTCAGTTGGCTTTACCGCGCCCAGTTCGTCCAACACCAAAACCTCCGCATCGAATACCGGGCGCAGGACGTCCAATTCCGTGGCCTTCACCGAATCATTGTAGGAATTCTGGATTTGCTTCAGCAGTTCGCGATAATCGTAAAACAGGCAATTCACTCCTTTGCTCGTAGCCAATTCCTTAATAATTCCGACGGCAAGGTGAGTTTTTCCTGCGCCGATACTGCCAATGATCAGCAGGCCATTGCCATCAAGAGGATATTCTTCGACGAAGCGGCAGGCAGCCATTCTGGCTGGGGCCAGCCCGCGATGGGGCCCGTCGAATTCGAAATTTGAAAGCTCACAGTGTTCGTAGCGCTTGGGAATCCGTGCCGAAGAAAGCAAGGACTGCGAGCGGGCTTGCAAGCGGCAATCGCAGCGTGTGACCCGACGGTCCGACCCGGCTGATGCGGTCTTCCATCCTGTTCCGTTGCACAGCGGACAGATTTCAGCCTTGGCTTCTATTTCGTGAACCTTCATAAGGGTCAAACCGTTAGCGCCGTAAGATCAACGCAGATTCCTCGCCGATGAGGCTGGCTCGGAATGACAATTCTTAAAGTGTGTTCAAACTATAACTGTCAAAATGTGCTTCATTTGACTTTGCACTCTCGGAAGCCGCAGCGCAAGTGAAAATCCCAATGCCTCTGTGGAGATGTTGTGGACATGCAATCTCAATTGTGCACTTTGGAGGAAAGACGGGCCGCAATTCTTGCAGTCTTTTCGAGGCTTTCCCCAGAACGGGATAAATTTTGGGACGGGTGACTCAAACAAGGCATCCAGCGCGGATTTTCACAGTTGACTTTCGGCGGCGGCGGTAGCTAAATAGGGCCGCCGGATTTTGCAGCGTAGTGAAGCGCTATCCCGCGCACCGAGCGTGGGCTGGACAAGTGAAACCGGCCCAGGAGAAAAGAGAAACCATGAATAAAGCCGATCTCATTGACCGCATCGCATCTGGATGTGACATCAGCAAGACTCAGGCCGCCGGCGCAATTGACACGACCGTGGACAGCATTACGTCCGCGCTCAAAAAGGGGGACCGCGTCGCGCTCATAGGCTTTGGGACGTTCTCTGTTTCGCAGAGAAAAGCCCGTAACGGACGCAATCCGCAAACCGGCGCGACCATCAAGATCGCCGCCCGCAAGGTTGCGAAGTTTTCCGCAGGGGCCGAACTCAAAAAAGCAGTCAACCGCGGTAAATAGGATTTAGAACCGGAGACCAGAGGACGGCAAGGGGTCGGCCCTGCCGTCTTTTTGTGAGTGTTGTGATTCATGAAACGGAGCCCGTTACCGGACGGCATCGCAGAGATAGCCGGTTAGGGCTAGTCGCACACAGAAACCTACATCAAAATGTCGTCTGCGCGGCGCACGATCGGATGCTGCATTTCCTGAAGATCGTTTTTCACCATGTTCAGCCCGTAGACGCATTGCTCAAAATTATTTGAAAGTCGCGCAAACAAAGGCGCTACTTTGGTGTATTCAAAGTCCTCGAACTTGGAAACGATGTAATAGCTTTCTTTCCCCGCTTTAATCCAATCAATAAAATTTTCCGTGCGATTGCGGCGCAGCCGGAAGTGGTTGATGCTCTCGGGGAACATTCCGGTAAAAAACAGCGTGTAATCGCCGATGTGTTTGCGCACCTGGCGTTCACGATCGAAAGAAGGCGCAGGGCCATACACGGGATCCGATTCGAGTAGCATTTCGCCAACGTCCGTCAAATTTTTCCCAGCGCCGTTGCGAATTTTGTAAAGTTCCTCGACTTCGCAGAACTCCGAAAGCAAACGCGCGACGTAACCGACAATCTGCGGATCGCGGAGGCCAATCTCTTCGGCGTAGTGCCGTCCCACAAGTTCCACGAAAAGTTGCTGCAATGGATGCGAATCCGGAATCATTTAGTCCTCCCCGAAAATCCGCTATGTGCGCGTGGTTCCATGG
>JBOGLB010000111.1:0-4059 GCA_050745965.1 Terriglobales bacterium
CGGCTCCCGTTTCGAAAATCGGCGAAGAATTGCCATTTGAGTGCGCAGCATATCCCCTTCGGCTACCGCCGCAATTATCTTCCTGCCAGCGGATTCTATTTTGTCCATTGCTTGCGACAAATAAACACGGGTCATGGAAATCGGCAATGCAGCTGCAGTCTCTCCGCTAGCTATAGCGATTTTCTGCGCTCGGAGTGTGGCCGATTCCATGGCGTAAGTTTCAATCACCATATCGGCGATTGCCCCCATGATTTCTTGCTGATCCTGAATTGCCTGCATATATTTCTGGGAGGCCGCGCCCGCGGCAAACAGGGTTAATTTCTTCGCGGAAGACACCAGCTTGCACTCTTCCGCGAGCGGGCCGCTCGATTCATCCCGCATACTCGGCCCGCTGAGAACTTCCTCCATTAGTTTCTTAATCGCTGGCATCAGAGGGAGCTGGCCGCTCGTCGCGCGCTTTAAAAGAAATCCAGTGATGATCAGGCGGTTGATCTCATTCGTGCCTTCGAAAATACGATTGATGCGGGCATCGCGATAAGCGCGTTCCGCCGGATATTCTTCGACGAAGCCATACCCGCCATAAATCTGCACGGTTTCGTCCACAACGAAGTCAATCATCTCCGATCCCCAGACTTTGATAATGGAACACTCGACGGCATATTCCTCAATGGACTTGCGAGTCTCTTTGGCGGCATCGGGCCCAGTCTTGTCAACGTGCGACAGTGCATCGTCCATCATGCCAACGGTGCGATAGACCAAAGATTCGCCGACGTAAATAAGTGTGGCCATGTTGGCGATCTTTTCCCGGACAAGACCGAAATCAGCGATGGTCTTGCCGAATGCTTTGCGTTGTTTCGCATAACCGATGGCATTTTCGATCGAGACGCGCGCCCCCCCAATACACATTGCGCCCAGCTTGAACCGCCCAACGTTCAGGATGTTGAAGGCAATCACGTGTCCCTTGCAAATCTCACCGAGAACATTCTCCACTGGCACCTTGCAATCGTTCAGAATTACCGGGCACGTAGATGATCCTCGGATGCCCATCTTGTGTTCTTCCGTGCCGATTGAAAAGCCAGGAAAAGTCTTCTCGACTAGAAATGCCGTGAACTTTTCGCCGCCGATCTTTGCAAACACGGTGAACAGATCGGCGAATCCGGCATTGGTGATCCACATTTTTTCGCCGTTGAGGATGTAGTACTTTCCATCAGAAGACAATTGGGCACGAGCGCGGCAATTCAGCGCGTCCGATCCTGACGAAGATTCTGACAACGCATACGCGCCGACAATTTCTCCGGCGGCAAGATGAGGTAGATATTTTTTCTTTTGATCTTCGGTTCCGAAATAAACGATCGGCAGGGTACCAATGCCGGTGTGGCCACCCCATGTGGTTGCGAAACCGGCGTACTTGGCAATGTGATCTGCGATGATCGAGGCGGTGACTTTGTCCATCTCCATGCCGCCATAAGCTTCCGGAATTTCGGCTGAACTCAATCCAAGTTCGCCCGCTTTTTTCAGCAGGTCGCGAGTGATGGAGAAGTTTTTGTGCTCCATTTTCTCGATATTGGGAATGATTTCATTTACCGCGAAGTCTTCAGCAGTTTGAGCGATGAGTTGATGCTGGTCAGTGAAATCTTCGGGTGTGAAAATCTCTTGAGGCTTGCGGTCGTCAATGAGAAAGCTGCCACCGGCGATTCTACCTGTCGGAATTGTGGTTGTTGCGGTCGTTGCCATGAAAAGCCCTTAAACCACCCAGGACGCAGAACAACGCACAGGGATTATTTCATCTTTCCCCGTTTTTACCATCCACCATTCACTTTATGTCGTTACGAAGGTGAGCAACATTGAATTAAGCAATATCCGGCGTTATTTTGACGGGAGGTGTATATGAAGTAGTTACGCTTCAGCCTGTGAGCAACCCTTTGTGCCCTCTGTGGTTAGATTCTCTCAAATACTCCCGCAGCACCCATACCGCCGCCGACACACATGGTTACCATCCCGTAGCGTCCGTTACGGCGCTTGAGTTCGCGGATGATCGTTGCCGTCAGCTTTGCGCCGGTGCAGCCGAGAGGATGTCCCAAGGCGATGGCCCCACCGTTGGGATTTACTCGCTCCGGATCAAGTCCTGCCTCTTTGATCACAGCTAGCGACTGCGCGGCGAAAGCTTCGTTCAATTCGATTACGTCAATGTCGGATAGCTTTAGCCCAGCCATCTTCAAAGCTTTCGGAATCGCGAAGACAGGCCCCAGCCCCATTTCTTCCGGTTTGTATCCCGCCGTGGCGAATGCGACATAGCGCGCCAGAGGCTTGATGCCGAGAGTCTTAGCTCGCTCGGCGGACATAACCAGGGCTGCTGCTGCTCCGTCGGACATCTGCGATGAGTTTCCCGCAGTCACAGTACCCTTCGCATGAAACGCAGGTTTCAGAGATAGCAATGCTTCTAACGAAGTATCCGCCCGCGGACCTTCGTCACTCTTGAAAATGATTTCTTGCCACTGAGTCTTGGATCCGTTGGGGGTCGTAAAGCTGACCGGCACGGATACAGTCTCCTCTTCGAATTTTCCGGACTGAATCGCAGCCAAGGCCTTCTGGTGACTTCGAAACGAGAACTCATCCGACATTTCGCGGGTAATCCCGAAGCGCTGCGCCAGCCGTTCCGCTGTAAGTCCCATCGAAAGATATGCATCCGGATAGTGCTCTACCAGCCACGGATTTGGCGAAATTTTGTGTCCGCCCATCGGAATCATTGACATTGATTCCGCACCGCCCGCAAGTATGATCTCCGCTCCTCCACTCATGATCCGTTCGGCCGCCATTGCGATTGCCTGAAGACCGGATGAGCAGAAGCGATTGATGGTCATTGCTGAAACTTCAACGGGCAGCCCGGCCCGCAAGGACGCAATACGGGCGACATTCATTCCTTGCTCAGCTTCCGGCATCGCGCAACCGATGATTACATCCTCGATCTCTTTGGGCTCGAGCTGCGGCACGCGTTCAAGAGTACCTTTGATAGCAATCGCGGCTAACTCGTCGGGCCGAGTGGCGCGCAGCGTACCTTTGAAAGCGCGGCCCACAGGAGTGCGAACTGAGGAAACAAGAACTACTTCACGCATAGCGAATGCTTCATTATGAACCACAAACTAGAGGAAGTACTATGGAGGACTTCCAGAGGTCTAAATCGGGGCGTTTCCCGCACGCCCCACATCCGGCGTGGTGGTGTAATGAAGAGGCAGCATGACAACTGAGACTGGCCGCATAGAAGCTTTCTCCGACGGAGTATTTGCCATTGCAATCACGTTGCTTATCCTGGAAATCAAAGTTCCGATGCCTTCGGCCGGCCCACTCGGGCCACAACTCTGGAAACAATGGCCATCCTACATCTCTTTCGTTATCAGCTTCGCTTTCATCGGGATCATGTGGATTAACCACCATCGGCTCTTCACGCATATCCGGCGGTGCGATAACGGGCTCTTGCTCTTGAATCTGCTGTTGCTGTTGGGAGTAACTTTCGTTCCATACCCCACAGCGGTACTTGCCATGTACCTCGGCAAAACCGATCAGCGGCTGAGCGCGATCTTCTTCAATGGGACTTTCTTCTTCATTGCGATTCTTTTCAATCTGCTATGGAGGTACGCGACGGCGCCCAACCGGCATCTTCTAGCGCACGACGTGGATGTTGCATCCGTGGAGCGCATCACCCGACAGTTTGTTTTCGGCCCGCTTTCGTATCTTGTTTGTTTGGCGTTGGCTTGGGTGAGCGTGACTGCCAGTCTGGCGCTGAATATCCTCCTGGCATGTTTCTTCGCATTGCCTCCGGATTTCGGGCGAGGAAGAAAGCCCTAGCGGAGTTCCGTAGCGTTTATGTCTCTCCAACAACAATGTCGTTCTGAGCGGCTCTTAGCCGTGAGGAATCTTCATTCCTCGTCTGTGATCAAAAAAGGGTTCCTTACGTTTCCCGCTCCCTACCGCCTGGGCCGGTAAACATCCGTGCTAGTTCCGAAGAAGACTTCGGCCGAATTCATCAGAGTCTCCGACAGCGTCGGATGCGGGTGAATAGTC
>JBOGLB010000112.1:0-4577 GCA_050745965.1 Terriglobales bacterium
ACATCGGCTTTGATACGACTAGCGCTTTTTCTCTTTTGTGACAGTGCTTGTGGGCGTCATAAAAGGTCGCCGCAAAGGTACGATTGCGCCGCGGGATGCGTCCGTGGCTGCGCTGGCACGCGCCAGCACTTCTTCCTGAATGTATTTGACGAAATCCTGAATCTGCCTTTGCATCTCTTCCATGCGCTCCCGCATTTGGAGGATGATCGCCATCCAGGAAATGTTCACGCCTAAATCCCGCGCCAGAGACAAAATAAATTCCAGCCGTTGCAGGTCTTCGTCGGTATAGAGGCGGGTATTGCCTTCGGTTCGAGATGGCTTGAGTAACCCTTCGCGCTCATAAAGACGCAGGGTTTGCGGATGGATGCCATACATCTCCGCGACCGCAGAAATCATGTATGCGCCCTGTGATCTGCGTTTCGTCATGACAGTGGACGATTCAAATTGCCGTCGTCTTCGATGACCCTACTCTACATCAGTTAGTAAAGGTAACTGCGCAAAAGGCCTGAGCCGAGGTATTTGTTAGAGCGAGTCTCTTAAACCGAGGCATTTCTCTCAATCACATCGGCTGCGATTTGTTTTTCCGCGCCACGTTCCAGCCGCCCGGTTTCAGCGCGCAGTTCACAAAATAAGCCGCAATCCCCGCCAAAATCAAGATCATCCCCAGTGAAAGGGATGTTATTCCCAACACCTGTTCCCGCTGGCTGCGAAGCACTGAGAATCCCAGCAACAACATTGGCGCGATTCCAATGACGATGGCTCCAAGCACGCCGCCGGGTACACGGAAGGGGCGGGGAAGTTCTGGCTCCCGCACCCGCAGAACTATTAAAGCCACAAATTCGAGAATTAAACTAAGCCCATAAAGCAGAATATCTATCGTCACCAAGCGCTCGAAATCCAGGCCCAGACAGAGCCCCCAGCCCACCGCGCAAGCGATGATCGCAACCCAGGGCGCCCGCGTGCGAGGATGCAGCTTGGCAAAGACGCTAGGCAGCAATCCATCTTGAGCCATGGCCAGCGGAACCCGAGAGTAGCTCATCACCAGCGCATTGAACATGCCGAACGCGCTGACCATTCCTCCCACGACTAAAGCGATGCGAAGCGGAGGCCCGCCCAACAACCCAGCGATATCCGCCCACGAGCCTGTCTCCCACGCGCTTGCTGGAAGCTTCGTAATCCAAACGGCAGCAACCGGAAGGATGTAGCTCAAGGCTACGATGGCTACGGCCAACAACATCGCGCGTGGATAGGTTCTCTGCGGACGCTCTACCTCGGTGGCGATCGTTGAAGCATTGTCCCATCCCATGTAGTTCCACATGGCGATGAGCACTCCGCCGACCAGGTTGACTTTCGAAGTCGTCGGCGTAGTCGCCGCATGAAGTAGCGCAGCATATTTGAACGGGGCGAGTGCCACCATCAGCGCGAATGGAGCCGAAAGTAAAAAGAAAAGCCAAAGAGAAGTGGTAGAAACGACTCGCACCCCGGCAATATTGAAGGCTGCGCATAACACAACCACGCTTGCGCCCACTATCCATCCGCGATAGTTCTCCGAAAACCACGGGAACAATCGGCTGAGGTACGCAACAAAAAGCGTCGGATAAATCGCCATATCGAAAATGGACGCCACCAGCGAAAGCCACGCCTCCTGGAATCCCCAAAAATTGCCCATGGCCCGCCGAACCCACGCGTAATATCCGCCTTCGCATGGCAGCGCGCTCGATAGTTCGCCGATCATGAATGCTGTCGGCAGGCTCCACACGATCGGGGTAAGCAGCAGAATTAGAATTGCGAGACCATAGCCCGCGCCGTGTACGATGTCTTCAATTCCATAGGCTCCGCCAGCGACCATGAAAAACGTCGCGGCCACGAGCGGCCAGAGCTTCAAGTGCGAAGAGATTTTCATGCGATGAGATGCTTTTGCATCCACCCTATTCTGCGTTGCCAATTTGAAGTCCCTGGCTAAAGTGGTAATCGCGTTTCATTCGCCAGACTGAAACGCCACTTCCACAAACTACAATGGAAGATACGGGAAATTGGAAACATAAGCGGAAAAATCAAATAGATTTGGACATGCTGGCATGACAACCGTACGGCATGGCTTTTGGTACACTCGCTGCTGACTTGCCAGACCTATTAGAAAATCGCCGGAATTGGGCTGCGTGGTCGGGGTTTCTCCTCGCCGTGGGAGCAATCCTGTGCAATGTCGTTTTCTTCGCCCATCCCCCCGGACAGGTCGCCATCCCATGGCTGAGCTTGCTGCTGGCCGTGGTTGCTCTGATCCTCGTTGCGGTTGCGCTGAAGCGGGTTTTCTGGCAACCGCGGATTTTTCGTGGCAGGATTCTCAGCTCGATCGTGTGCGGGTTTTCTCTCTTGCTGGCTGGTATGGCGATCTTTGCTTTCGTCCATGCCCGTGAACTTCCTCACTCTGCGGGAGCGCCGCAGGTAGGACAAAAGGCGCCCGGCTTCACGCTGGCCGATACTAATGGACACCAGGTTTCGCTAGACCAGTTGGTTGCACCGGCAGCCGGCGATCCGCAAAGCGTCGCGCCCAAAGCTGTGCTGCTGGTTTTCTATCGCGGATATTGGTGACCGTACTGCAACCTCGAGTTACGAGGAATTGAGAAGCAGTTAAACGAGTTCAGGGCGGCAGGCGTCAGGCCCGTGGCGATCAGCGTTGACCCGCCCGAGGTCTCCCGCGATCTAAGCAAGAAAGCAGGTTATACCTTCACGATTCTTTCTGACCCTAATGCGGAGGTAATTCGGCGCTACGATCTGCTGCACGTGGGTGGAGCGCCCGATGGCCATGACATTTCCCGGCCTGCGGAATTTCTAGTGGACTCGTCGAGAGTAGTCCGGTGGACCAACCTCACCAAGGACATTCGCGTCCGGGCTCGCGCCGACGAAATGCTCGCCGCAGCAAAAGGGATCCAGTAGCGTTTACCGGGATTGCTCTTCAGATTGCTCAGACTTCTTTCCAGAGTTCCGCGCGAGGATCTTCTGGATTCAATCGGGCAAGCTCCCGCAGGATTTCCTTCGAACGTTCATCGCGGGGCATGGGAACGGTTACTTTAACTTCGACAATTTCATCTCCGCGCGCGCCGTCTTTGGTGGCCGAGGGAACGCCCTTTTCCCGCAGGCGAAGCTTCTGTCCAGACTGAGTTCCCGGTGGAATCTTTAATTGGGCGCGGCCGTCAATGGTTGGAACTTCAACCTTCGCGCCTAACGCGGCTTCAGTCGCGGTGATAGGAACAGTAATGCGGATGTCATCGCCATCCCGCTGAAAGATTGGATGGTCGCCGGCGCGGATGATCACATATAAATCGCCCGGAGGTCCGCCATTGGCCCCGGCATTGCCCTTGCCTGGAATGCGAATTCGCTGACCGTCGCGTGTGCCAGCCTTGATGCGCACTTCAAGCGGCTCGGTTCGCTCGACGGTACCTTCGCCGTGGCAGTTTGGGCAGGTAGAAATATTTTTCCCAGTGCCGTGGCAACGCGGACACGGAACATTAAACTTCATCCGACCGCCAGTCTGCGTGACTTGGCCCTTTCCGCCGCATTCGGGACAGGTTCCGGGGGCTTCAATGAACCCGCTCCCACGACAGCTCGAACATGTTTCGCGACGCGTGATGTTCAAACGCATCACTCCACCGCGAATCGCCGTCCAAAACGGCACATTTACCTGATATTCGAGGTCGTGGCCCGGTTCCGGTCCTTCAGATGTTCCAGCCCCGCCGCGCCCGCCGAACATGCCGGAAAAAATGTCTTTGAAGCCGCCGCCCGAGGCTGCGGGCTTTTTCGCGCGAGCGCCTTCAAATAAATCCGAGAAATCAAATCCTCCAAAATCAAAGTTAGTGCCCTGGGGACCGGGCTGTCCTCCTGTGAAGCCTCCGCCTGGGAACCCGCCCGTCCCCGGTTGGCCGCCACCGTGGCTGTAGGCCTCCGCTGCCGCCGGATCAATGTTGTCCGAATAGAAGCCAAGCTGATCGTAAATCTTGCGCTTCTTCGGATCACTCAGAACATCGTTGGCTTCCGAAAGAGACTTGAATTTCTCTTCGGCGCCCTTGTCCCCGGGATTGACATCAGGATGATATTTTCGCGCAAGCTTGCGGAAAGCCTTCCGAATATCGTCTGCGGAGGCAGTCTTCTTAACGCCCAGGATGCCGTAGTAATCTTTGGTTTGAGTAGCCATTGTTTTAAAGCAATTTCGCCATGAGCGCTGCACCGACTGGAATCATCGCGATTGCACAAGCTCGGAATAGAGAAAGTCTGTCGCCGGATGATAGATTTAACTTTCGATCTTACCAAGACAACCTTCATTTCTATTGGCGGATGTTGTTCAAGTCAGTTTTGGATTTTGTGGCTGCCTTTCTCCGACAACCCGAAACGTTCATACTTTGGCACATCCACGTAAATCGGGATGCGTTGTATGCCCGTCAACGTGGGAGCGAAGACGTACCAGCGCCCTTCATCCTCCACGAAATTTAGAAAATAATCCTGTCCGTTCACTTTGAATTGCAATTTTAATCTCCCCTCGAACCTCAAAAATCTTTTTCATAAACAATCAAGTAGCAAAGGGG
>JBOGLB010000113.1:0-2748 GCA_050745965.1 Terriglobales bacterium
GTGCTTACGGAGTGGTAGAGGTTGGAAACATCTGTGTCGGGCGAGGTGAAGTCCCAACGCAATCCATAGTTGAGGGTGAAATTGGGTTTAAGGCGATAGGAATCCTGGAAGAATAAACCCGATCCCCTTTCCAATTCGTCAAGGTTGTACCTTCCGACGATGTGCTGGTAATTATTTGCGCTGGTGACGAAGGGGTAAGACCCTCCTACGCTGGATATCCGGGCTACTAAAATTGCGTAGAGTTGCTGGGCCTGATTTTGCTCATTGGTGCTGGCACCCGGGAGCGTGGTGCCGGCTTGAAAAGCATTCTGCGCGGGATCGCCGTTGGCGAGGCCAAAGTTGACCCCCGGAAATCCTTGCACGGGATTGTAATAATGATCCTGCTCACGCCACCAGGAGAACCCATAATTCATGGTGTGCGAACCGTGCTGGAAAGTCATGGTGTCGGACGCATTGAAGACCGGGTAATACTCATTGATGCCAGTGGTGAATACAGTCCCGGACATCTGGGTATTCTGCGGCCCTGGGACGTTGGTGTAATTCCACCCGAGTTGCGGATTATTGATGCTAAGGGGTGCGGCGTCATAAGCGCGGACGATGACGTTATACAGAAAGCCGCCGCGGAATTCGTTAACCAGGTTAGGCGTAAGAGTCCAGTCAACGCCGAACTCGGCGGTATAGTCCTTTTGCCGGTCATCGCCTCCGGTCTTTGCCCAGGTTGATCCGGGAAAGTCGGGAACTTCTGCGCCGGCGATGTTCGACTTCTCCATGTTCCAGGCTACGTTGAATCGCAGCTTCTGGGATGCGTCGTAGTCCACGCGAACTGTGGGGAAGTACCGAGTAGTCGGGTTCGGCACCAGCCAGGTCAGATTCTCGACGTTAGGATCGCCCAAGTCGGACGGGCTCAGCTGTCCGGCTGAGACAGCGGTATTGGCCGCGGCCAGTACTGAGGCAGTATTGGCGTTGATGGTAGTCGGTAAGGTCATGCCCTGCGAGCAGCCGGGATTTGCATTGCAATTCGCCGCCAGCGTAAACAGGTTGACGGTCCCCCCGCTGTAAGTGAAGTTGCCCGCTTGCGCGGCGGAAGTAAAGACATAATTCTTCGCGGTTTGTGACCCCGGCTGTTTGCTTTCCGCGTAGGTGCCAAAAAAGAATAACTTGTTCTTGATAATAGGTCCGCCAATGCTGATTCCAAACTCATTGAGGATCAAAGGATTCTTGCGCGCGGGATTATTCGGGTGCAATGCGGTAATGGCGTCATTACTCCAACTATTGGCATCCAGCGCAGCATTCCTGAAGTCTTCATACGCGCGGCCGTGGAACTGGTTGCCTCCTCGTCGCGTGATGAAGTTGGTTTGCATATTGGCCTGACCGTAACCCTGATCCAGGTTAAGTTGTTCGGTCTGCACCGTCATTTCCTGCATATCTTCCAGGCGCGCCTGGAGGGCGGGAGCATTATTACCCTCGAACTTCATTCGGCTGGGACTTCCGATCACGCCGTCAATATTGTTCCCCTCGGCGATAGAGGGAAGTCCGTCATAGGTTCCGTTATAGCCCGGCACCAGATGCGTAAGCTGCGACAGATCACGGCCTTGAATTGGAAGGTCCTCGATCTGCTTTAAGTCAACCGTGGTACCGATGGCGTTCGAAGTTTCTTCGATGACCGGGCTCGCCGTGGCGTTAACCTCTATGGTCTGGCTGGCGGTGCCGATTTTCAGCGCGGCGTTTATATCCGTGGTCTGCGCTGCCTCGGAGACGACACTGTTGAAGACTGCTTTTTGGAATCCTTCCTTGGAAACGGTGAGCAGGAATTTCCCCAGAGATAGATTGACGAATGTGTAGGTGCCTTTGTCCCCGGTGACCGCGGTGCGAGTGTCGCCCGTTGCAAGATCCAAGAGTTCGAGCTGCGCGCCGGGAATTACACTTCCTGTAGGGTCAACAACGGACACGGTGACCGTTCCTTCGGAACCATGTTGAGCCCAGGCTTGAGGTATATAGATGGGCGATAACACCAGACCGGCAAGGGCAACGAGACTGCATAGTGAGTTACGGCGCATATATCATCCTCAAGTCGGCAGAAAAATAAAGTGGAACGAGGCTAACCAGCGATCGAAGTGAGCAAGACACGGGAACGAGAAAGACAGATTTCGCCCGGCAGGGCGAGTTCCAGAGTAAACGATTGCTCATGGACGGATGTTGTATACTTTATTCGTTTCTTTTGTCAAGAAGAATTAAGCCCATTCTTAACGCCATTTCCGATTCCCGGCCGCGTTATTTTCGATAAAGAGCCCTATTTTCTAGAAGGTACGAGATTGAGCTGGTATCCTGCCCTGTTTTGTAGAGCGTGGCTCATTGCGTGTCAGATACCGGCAGACAACGTCTTCACAACCTTACCGTGAGAAGAATTCCCGAGATTACCAGGCGAGAACTGCTGCAATATATCGGCGCGGTAGTCGTCGCGGCTCCGCTCGCGACAATAAATCCACAAGCGGCTGTTCCTGTCACGTTTGTTGACATAGTTCGTTCCGCAGGCATCGACTTTCGGCACGACAATGCCGCTTCCCCCGAAAAATACCTGATAGAGACTATGGGATCCGGTTGCGCGTGGATTGATTTCGATCAGAACGGGCTGCTCGATCTGTATCTGGCAAACGGGGCGGCCACTCGCGTCTACACTCCGAAGACGCAGTTACGCAGCGCGCTTTATCGCAATAACGGCGATGGAACGTTTACTGACATCACCGCAAA
>JBOGLB010000114.1:0-2885 GCA_050745965.1 Terriglobales bacterium
CGCAATACAGCACCATGGGCGTCGTTTGATCGGGCACGCGAGTCTCGATATCTCGCTCAATAATTCCCTTGCTGAGATGGATCGCGCCGGGCAGATGATCGGCGGCAAACTCGCTCTCCTCGCGCACATCAAACAGCAGAAAGTTCTCGCCGCGGTCAATCTTCGCCTTCACTTCGTCAATACTTACTTCCTGGACGTGTTTACGTGCGTCTTCGGCGATTCGCAGAAAACGGGCAGAGTGTTGATGAGTCATGATGTCTCGGAAAGTTAACTCCGTCATCTTATCAAGAGCGCCGGTCGAACATCTTGGGAAGTTCACTGAGATGAATTGGCATCACTCTACAGCCAATGGCATGAAATCCTACGGCCTTGACCTGATTCATAAAATCCTCCAACGAACAGAAAATAAAAACATCCAATAAAATTAACAGGAGGAACCATGCCAAAAAGCACCACGCCGAACAAGATTGAAGGATTGAGAGTAGCGATCCTCGCAACCGATGGAGTTGAGGAAGCTGAACTGGTTGAGCCAAGAAAAGCGTTGGACGAAGCAGGCGCAAAGACCACACTGATCTCGGTGAAATCCGGAAACATCCAAGCCATGAGGCATGACGACAAATCGAAAAAATATTCTGTAGACGCGACGTTTGAGAACGCTGATCCCGATGAGTTCGACGCGCTGTTGTTGCCCGGCGGTGCGTTGAATGCCGACGCGCTCAGGATCGCCGCATCCGCGCAGGAATTTGTACGCAATTTTGATGAGGTCGGAAAGCCAATAGCTTTTATCTGCCATGCTCCGTGGTTACTGATTTCCGCCGATGTGGTCGAAGGCCGCACTTTGACCAGCTATCACACCATCCAGGATGATGTGCGCAATGCGGGAGGCAAATGGGTGGATGAAGAGGTTGTCCGCGAAGACAACTGGGTCAGCAGCCGTCAACCTTCCGATATCCCGTCATTCAATCGTGAAATGATCGGCCTCTTCAGTAAGAGCCGCGCGGAAAAATCAAAAAGCGTAGCGTAACTAAACCGCGCAGCAACAACCAGCCCGTCTGCACTCATAACGCAGGCGGCTTTTTTCTTCGCGTGTTCTGCGGATTCTCCGCTCTGCGAAGAATCCCAACGAAGGCGCTACCACGATCCAAACGGAACGATCAGCGGCCCTATCGGGACACAGGCCAGCGGACTTTTGTGCAGGTGCCCGGCGTGGTACCAGACCACGACATCCGCGCCGTCAACCTTTTCCCCATTCAGATATTTGTCAATGTGAATGGCGTCTCCGTATGGACCGGTCGTTGCCCCACCGTCGTCGAGTTCGTTGGAATGATATTTAAGCACCCAGCGATCCGCGTCGCCGAATGAGTCGGCCACGCCGTCAGAGGAGTTGTCCATAATGACGTAGCCGCGCCCGGTGGTCTTGTTGCGCACCCGCCACAGCCCAGTCTTCAAAAACGGAACAGAGCGCTTGTCCGAGGTTTCGGTTGCGATGGGGGTCCAGCAACATTGGTCGGCAATGAGATGGGGTCCAATGTCCACTACGTCGTCCGCGTAATTATCAATGTCGAAATCCAACCGCCAATAAATATTATGAGTATGAAGGTGGAAGATACACGGGTTGTAGATAGCAGTGAATGCGAGGCGCGGAGAAAAACTTCCGTCGGCGTAAAAGGTCCATGTCTGTATGTACCGGTACCATCCGGCGGTCATTTGAGTGGTTAAAATGAGGCTGTCAATGCCCTTCTGAATCGCAACTCCCTCGAAGGAACCTCTGTCGCTGCCGGGATGGTTGCAGGTGGTCTTGGGTGCAGTTGCCGGTTCAGCAAGTCCGGGGGAAACGACATTGTCAGCTTGAAATGGCGAAAGTTCGTTGCCCCAATCGCGGAAGGAAAGATACGGCCCACCGCAGCCGCCCGGCTCGTAAAGTACATTTAGAACCGGGATGTCGGCCTTGAAGAGGACTTCCTGACCTTTATACTGAACGTTGTAAAGCTCAAGTCCTGAGCCATCCACGCCGGAACTTAAATCGGGTGAGACCCAGCACATGCTCCAGACCGGATTGACATCCGGCCAGGAAAGAGCATTGCAATTTCTCGGAACGGTCTTTGCCATGCCCGATCCGCTCAACGATAAAACAACCAGCGCCAGTCCTGGCAAAGAGAAGAAGGATATTCGCATCTCGCCCTCCTTTACTCCTTCGTAACCGAAGACACGATCTTCGCGGTGGTAAGGTCCACCGTGACGACCCGAACAAAGCTGTGGAGGTCAGGGGAAAGCACGTACACTTGCACAAAGCGGTCGCGCTCCGAACTTCCGGGAGGGCCATCCACCACAAATCCGCCTTCCAGGACGTTTCCGGCGAGCAGCAACCCGGTGTGCCCCGGCTCCGAGCGGATCAGACCGTAAACCTCTTTTCTCTCCTCCATTGACGGCTGGGGACGCCCGGGCAGCAATTCGCGGTTCATGATCCGCTTTGTGGTCGGATCATACAGGACGCGGTAAGCTCGGCCCTCGCCATAACTGAATATGGTAATGCTGACGGCGCTCGTCCCCGCCGCAGGCGCCTCTTCCTTGGGCGGATTGTAGGGGATCACGGAAATCACACGGAGGCGCCCCTGCGCCGTCAGTGGCTTGAGATCTGGATTCTCCACCACTTCGCGGGCAATACGATCCCGCTCCTGCGGCTGCAACAATAAATTGGATGTAGTCGCCGTTTGGGCTAAGGCACTGATCGCTATAAATGACAAGCCAGCGGCCAGGACCCGCAGGAAAAGGGGAATTCTATGCCGGGCAAGCGCGTACAAAACGGCCTGTTGCATTGTCAACCTCCAATGATCAAACCCGTGGCCGGCCCCGTGGAGTCTTCGATCGGAATCTTAGCACCGGTC
>JBOGLB010000115.1:0-4664 GCA_050745965.1 Terriglobales bacterium
CCTGCGAACGGGCGCCATGTTTGAGCACCGCTTCCGCTCCCCCTATCCGATTGAGAAGATCAATGTGGACGAAGTGGAGATGCAATTTCTCTACAGCGACGGCGACAGCTATTACTTCATGGACACCTCTAATTACGAGCAAACCCATCTTACCCGCGAAATATTAGGAGACGCGGTTGACTATTTAATTGCGAATCTGGAAATCAAAGTCGAATTCTTTGATGGGAAGGCGGTCGGCATTGAGCTGCCGCAAACCGTGGAGTTGACGGTGATTGAGACTGAGCCGGGATTGAAGAGCGCGACGGCATCGAGCGTGAGCAAACCGGCGAAGACTGAGACTGGACTGATTGTGCAGGTGCCGGCTTTTATTAATGAGGGAGAAAAGATTCGGGTGGATACTTCGGAAGGGGCGTATTTGTCGCGGGCCTAGTGGAGATGTGGTGGGTCGCGTTCGCTGCCATTGATCTGTACATCGGGCTGATTTTGTTGGAGACGCTCATCCCCACCCTTCCGAAGCGAAAACGTCAGCGGGCGCTCTTCGCTAAGACGGTTGTTCTCGCGCTGCTTCTGCTCAGTGCCATCGCTTTTGTGGCCATGTTGATCGAGCGATAAGCTGGAATTTGAGTCCGCTTTGGATTAAAAGATGGCGTCTCTAGAGAAGGACGTTTTAGCGCGCCGGTTCATTGTTCGCGGACGCGTGCAGGGAGTGGGTTATCGCTGGTTCGTGGAACGCGAAGCGCATACGCTGGGGATTTCGGGATGGGTGCGAAATAATTCGGATGCAAGCGTTGAGGTTCTGACGATGGGTACACCGGAACAGTTGTCCGGATTGCGATCCCGGTTGCAGCAAGGTCCGCGGGCGGCGCGGGTGGACGCTGTCGAAGAGTCGGATGCCAAGCCTATTTCGGGGCTAACCAAGTTTCGTATCGAAGGAGCGTGGTAATGTCTGCCAATCCATCGCCGATCAGTTCAAACACAAACTGTGAACCACTGAAGGCGCTAATTCGGGAAGTTCCGGATTTTCCCAAGCCCGGGATTCTTTTTTACGATATCACCACGCTTCTGAAAGACAAGCGCGGTTTCGCTGCGCTGATTGACGCGCTGGCCGAACATTATCTTGGGAAAAATATTGATCTGGTTCTGGGGATGGAGGCGCGTGGATTTATTTTCGGTCCGGCGCTCGCGTATCGGCTGAACGCGGGTTTTGTTCCAGTGCGCAAGCCGGGGAAGCTTCCCGCCGCGACCACGAAATACGATTACGCTCTGGAATATGGAACCAACACGCTCGAGATTCACAAAGACGCCATTCAAAAAGGACAGCGCGTAGTCATTGTGGACGACTTGCTGGCTACCGGCGGGACGGCTGAGGCGACGACACATCTTGCGTCTTCGCTCGGCGCGGAAATCTGCGGCTTGGGATTTGTGGTTGAGCTTGATTTCTTGAAGGGACGAGACAAGCTGAAAGGTTACGACGTGTTCTCGCTGCTGCACTATGGGAAATAAGTTGCAACAGTTTGAACCTGACTTCTGCGAACCGAGGGTTGGCAGGTGTTCAAGCTTTGCAGAGTTCGGAAAGCAAAGCCTCCTGATAGCCGCTTACCGTCTCATCTATGCGCTTGAACACTAGGAGATACGCGCCGATCGAGAACACCGCCAGAACCACAAACACCAGCACCGCAATCCAGAGCGTTCCATATTGACGTGAGACAAAAATGGCTAGGGCGCCGACTCCAACGACAATAATCTGGACGCCAAAACTGGCAAGCACGGTTGTCATCGGAGCCCGTTGTCGGCCAAAGGTTCCATATTCAATCTTCTTCGGTAAATAAACTGACAGCAGATTTCCCGCGGAGAAATTTAGTGGGACGGCAAATGCCAGGCCTGCAATGGTCATGATTGTGACTACGAAAGAGGGCGGCGCATACATCAGATAAACTCCAATCCACACCAGTAGTATTTCAAGAGCAAGCACTGCGAGGTGAGCAAGGTTCTTCCCCATCACTACCTGACGAAATTGCAACGGTGCGCCGAAGAATAATTGGATGCCGGCGTCATCCGCGCCAAAGTTGTTATAGACCAGATTAGTGAGGATCAGCAGAGCGTATGCGGCTCCGATGGGAAACTCTAGTGCGGGAGCGTGCTCCAGGAATCCGTGACCCTTACCCATTGGCCGCATCCGAAAAATCAGCAGCAGGACCACTGGCATGATCAAGGTAAGAAGCATTGGCCCGCTTCTTGAGAGATAGCGCAGCTCCTTTTCGAATGTCGCCGAGACTGCCTCGTGAAACCCTGGAACCGCCCAGCCCAAACGCAACTTCTGGTGCAGTTTGTGTACGGCTCCTGCGGTCGCAGTCTCGCTCAAGCTTTCCCCGCGATACTTGGCACGCAAACGGCGATTCAGGAAATAAAGAAATGCAGCGCCGTACGCGCCGAGCAATAGAAAATATGCCAGGCTGGATGAAAGCTCTCTGTGCAACGCTGTATTGATAGCGGAGGCTGCGGCCCCGGGCGGGAGCGCCCGTTGCACTTCAGAGATTTCCTGCATGCGCCATGTTTGCGGAATGTTTCTATGTTGGTAGTGGCGTACTAATGGCCCTGTGAACTGAAACGCGATTATTACCAGGAAGAACACCACTCCCAGGAACTCGCGAGTTCGCCGCTGTGCCAGCCAACGCTCCACCCAAGCGAAAATCATCTGCGACAGAAGAATGTTGACTACCGCAAATGCCGCCAGCACCAGAATCGTCCATGGCAACAGACTCAGCTTTGCGAATCCGATACCGATGGCGATGCCGAGCAACCACGTGGCTGACAGGAAGGTTGCGGGAACCATCGAACCGTAAAACACCCTAACCAAAAAGTACGCGAGGTAACTGAGGGGGAAGCGAAGCAGGTTAGACGAGTCCAGATTTTCAGTAAATGCGGTTGCTACCACGGGAAATATCTGCCAGAACGCAAAAACCCACCACAGCAGAGCGGCTAGCCATTCGGTTTTGCCATCGGACACGAAATACCATGCTGCCGATCCGAGTATGACAGCGCCCCCCAGTGCGCCCACCGAAAAAACGAGTCCGACGATGACTCGTGACACCAATTCCACATTCCCGCGCTTAGTGCGCAGGGAATGAGCGAACAGTTGCCACCGAAGATTGGCTATGGCCATGAATTGGCCGCGCGACCTCGGCGATTGGGTCAGCCCAACCATGAGAGTTCGCGTTCCGCCCTGCTTCCACCAACTGTGCTGAGAAAAATTTGTTCCAGGGTCAATTTCTGGCCAGAAGAGGGGACGGAGGATTCGGAACTCCCCGCCGATTCGGCGGCTTTTGCATGCACACCTGCGCGGAGTTCTTCCAGCGATCCCTGAGCGACAAGTTGTCCTTTGTGGATGATGGCTACGTGACTGCATAGCCTCTCGACGATCTCAAGCACGTGGGATGTCAGAAAAATCGTGACCCCCCGCGCGATCATTCGCTGTAGCATCGTTTTTAGCGTGCCTGCGGCGATCGTGTCCACTCCCTCGAAGGGTTCGTCAAGAAAAAGAATTTTCGGACTATGAATAACGGCTGCCGCCATAGCGAGTTTCTTCTGCATTCCATGTGAATAATCGGCAACCAGCTTTTTGGGTTGATTGGCCAGTTCCATGAAATCGAGCAAATCGGCGGCTCGACTGGACGCAGTTTGCCTGTCCACTCCGTACATGCGCCCGACAAAATTCAAGTATTCCCACCCGGTCAGTCTTCCGAACAGCGCCATGCCTTCCGGGACCACGCCGATTTGCCGCTTGACCTCGATGGGATTCGCGATCACATCAAGCCCCAGAATCTGCATCCGGCCACTGCTCGGCGCCAGCAACCCGGTGAGCATTTTGATAGTGGTGGATTTCACGGCGCCGTTTGGCCCGAGAAATCCGAAGAATTGTCCCGCGGCGACCCGCAGATTCACACGATCAACGGCCACTAATTTGCCGAAGCGGCGAGTAAGGCCTTCCGTGGCGATGGCAGGCATATCCATGGAATTCTCGATTGTAGCGCAGCGCAGAACGCGGAATAGCGGTGTGCAGACAGGGGTCTGTTTTTTCCGCTCGCACTCCGGTCGAACTGGAAGTGATTTTCGAAGCGGCGGATTAGAATGTCCCGACGCAAGGACTAAGATAGAGGCTGGCGCTTCAGAAGGTCACGCAGCCAACTGACGGCGGCGTTACCGCAAACGAGCAATGGCTACCATGGCGAGAATTTTTAGGAGGATTTATGGCGACGAGAAGAGTCATACCAATGGCGGTAGCACAAATGAAGGCGGCGCAGATATCTAAACCGGGAGCCGGCTTCCAGGTCGTAGAGCGCGAGATTCCTGAGCCGGGCGCAGGACAAGTGCGGATCAAGGTGCAGGCCTGCGGTGTCTGCCACAGTGACGTGCTTACAGTAGAGGGCGGTTGGCCTGGAATTGAGTATCCGCGTGTTCCGGGACATGAAGTGGCCGGCATCGTTGATGATGTGGGCGACGGTGTTACCGAGTGGAAGAAGGGGCAGCGCGTCGGGGTCGGGTGGCACGGTGGCCAGGACAATACTTGTCGCGAGTGCCGGCACGGAGATTTTCGCAATTGCCAAAATCTGAAAATTCCGGGCATCAGCTATGACGGCGGATACCAGCAATACATGGTGGCTCCA